>JAUNDA010000112.1 GCA_030526295.1 Eubacteriales bacterium | reverse complement strand
TACGGATAAGTGATTCGGAAGAATGGTCCAGATGAACGATTCGGCTAAATGGTCCGGAATGGTTCAGATGATCGAGTTGGACGAAGGAATCGAATGAACGAATCGGATGAATGATTAGGAATATTACTTTACAGGGAGGTTCATTATGAACAAGTATATTGAGCGCGTAATCGAAGACGTTAAGGCAAAGAATCCAACTGAGGTGGAATTCATCCAGACAGTTGAAGAAGTATTATCAACTCTTTCACCAATCATTGATGCACATCCGGAATACGAGAAGGCAGCACTTCTTGAGAAGATGGTTGAGCCTGAGAGAACAATCATGTTCAGGGTTCCGTGGACAGACGACAACGGCGTAGAGCATGTAAACAGGGGATACAGGGTTCAGTTTAACGGTGCAATCGGACCGTACAAGGGAGGACTCAGATTTGCCCCACATGTAACTCTTTCAGTAATGAAGTTCCTCGGCTTTGAGCAGACACTTAAGAACTCACTCACAACACTTCCAATGGGTGGTGCAAAGGGTGGATCTGACTTTGACCCTAATGGAAAGAGCGACGAGGAAATCAAGAGATTCTGCCAGTCATTCATGACAGAGCTTTACCGTCACATCGGTCCGAACCTTGACGTTCCAGCTGGTGACATCGGAGTAGGCGGAAGGGAGATTGGTTACCTCTTCGGACAGTACAGAAGAATCCGCGGAAACTATGAGAATGGCGTTCTCACAGGTAAGGGAAGATCATACGGCGGATCTAAGATTAGACCTGAGGCTACAGGCTACGGTGCAGTTTACTACCTCAAGGCAGTTCTTAAGCATGAGGGCGATACACTTAAGGGAAAGACAGTTTCTGTATCTGGCTTTGGTAATGTAGCTTGGGGCGTTTGCAAGAAGCTTGCGCAGGAGGGTGCGCTTCCTGTAACACTTTCAGGACCTGACGGATACATCTACGACAAGGACGGCATCATCACAGATGAGAAGATTGACTACCTTCTTGAGATGCGTTTATCAGGAAACAACAGGGTTAAGGATTATGCTGACAAGTTCGGCGTTGAGTTCATCCCTGGAAGAAAGCCATGGGAGCTTAAGACTGACATCGTAATGCCATGTGCAGTTCAGAATGACGTAAACATGGACGAGGCAAAGAAGATTGTTGCCAATGGTACAAAGTACTACATTGAGGTTGCAAACATGCCTACAACAAATGAGGCACTTGCATTCTTCAAGGAGCAGAAGGGAATGGTTGTAGCTCCTTCAAAGGCTGTTAATGCCGGCGGAGTACTTGTAAGCGGACTTGAGATGAGCCAGAACTCTGAGAGACTCAGCTGGAGTTCAAAGGAGGTTGACGAGAAGCTTGAGTCAATCATGACTAAGATTCACGACAAGTCAGCAGCAACTGCAGAAAAGTACGGCCTTGGCTATGACCTCGTAGCTGGAGCTAACCTCGTTGGCTTTAAGAAGGTTGCTGACGCTATGATGGAGCAGGGAATCTGATAAATTAAAAATAAATATGGAAACTGGCAGTGAAGCCGGCGACAGAGCAGACGGCAGCAATCCCTATCAACTGGGAGGCTGAAGATGGCTATCAAAGCACTCGGGTGAATTGACATCCGGGTGCTTTTTTGTTATCCCGAATGAGCCGCATAAAGCCATATGCTTGCATGGATGACTATATGTGGCGAACGGTAACACAATGATGAAGAATAGTGCAATCGAGATGCTGCAAAAGGGCATCAGTGAATTTATGCTCGCATAGGAATTCATATGATGCCCGTAAAGACATGGGACACAAAGTGCGGAATATCAGCGTGGCGAAATAGAGGAAGAGACAGCTTATTCGATTGCAAAATACGATGAAGATATCGGACTGTTGGAAATATATTCAAAAAGTATAGTGTGCATAATGAACAAAATATCCCTAAAAATTTGTGCAAATTGCTTGACATATGGAAATCTTTGAGTACAATATAGCCTTGTCAGTATATTTTAGCGAATATACAAACTATAACTAACAAGTTATATAGCGTCTCATTCATAATCGTTGAATGATTCGAAATACTTTAACTAAAAAGGAGAATTATTATGAACAAGTACATTGAAAGAGTAATCGCAGACGTAAAGGCTAAGAACCCGACAGAGACAGAATTCATCCAGACAGTAGAAGAAGTATTATCAACACTTTCACCGATTATCGACGCGCATCCGGAATATGAGAAGGCGGCGCTACTTGAAAAGATGGTAGAGCCTGAGAGAACAATCATGTTCAGGGTTCCGTGGACAGACGACAAGGGAGTTAATCACGTAAACAGAGGCTACAGGGTACAGTTTAACGGAGCAATCGGACCGTACAAGGGAGGTTTAAGATTTGCACCACACGTAACACTTTCAGTAATGAAGTTCCTTGGCTTCGAGCAGACACTTAAGAATTCACTCACAACACTTCCGATGGGCGGTGCAAAGGGTGGTTCAGACTTCGATCCTAACGGCAAGAGTGATGAGGAAATCAAGAGATTCTGCCAGTCATTCATGACAGAGCTTTACCGCCACATCGGACCAAACCTCGATGTACCGGCTGGTGACATCGGAGTTGGCGGAAGAGAGATCGGATATCTTTTCGGACAGTACAGAAGAATCAGAGGTAACTACGAGAATGGTGTTCTCACAGGTAAGGGAAGATCATTCGGTGGTTCAAAGATCAGACCTGAAGCAACAGGCTACGGCGCCATATATTTCCTCAATGCAATCCTTAAGCACGAGGGTGACACAGTTAAGGGTAAGACTGTTACAGTATCAGGCTACGGCAATGTAGCATGGGGCGTTTGCAAGAAGCTTGCACAGGAGGGCGCTAAGGTCGTAACACTTTCAGGCTCAGACGGATATATCTACGACGAGGAAGGCATCAACACAGAGGAGAAGCTTAACTACCTTCTTGAGATGAGACTTGCTGAGCATAACACAATCAAGGCTTATGCTGACAAGTTCGGCGTTCCGTTCTTCCCGGGTGAGAGACCATGGGGCGTAAAGGCTGACATTGCTATGCCATGTGCAGTACAGAACGAGGTTGACATCGAGGATGCCAAGAAGATCGTGGCTAACGGAACAAAGTACTACATCGAGGTTTCAAACATGCCTACAACACCTGAGGCATTTGAATACTTAAGGTCTCAGGAGGGCGTTATCATTGCTCCTTCAAAGGCTGCAAACGCAGGCGGCGTACTTGTAAGCGGACTTGAGATGAGCCAGAACTCTGAGAGACTCAGCTGGAGCTCGAAGGAGGTTGACGAGAAGCTTGAGTCAATCATGACAAAGATGCATGACAAGGCAGCTGCAGCAGCTGAAAAGTACGGCCTCGGCTATGACCTCGTATCAGGTGCAAACATGGTAGGCTTCAAGAAGGTTGCCGATGCTATGATGGAGCAGGGCATCTGATAAGATTAAATAATAGAAACCGGAGAGTCGTTTAAGAGAAACGTGTGGAAACTTTTAGGGTATCAAATGGAAATTCTCGGCAATTCAATTGCCTGGCGGTTTACTGAACGTTCTTACGACGAAAGGGTATTAAAGCCTTAGGTTTCGGTATTAAGTAACGGTTGCACAAAATAATAATCATACATGAAGGCCGGCAGTGGATGTAAAGTTCGCTGCCGGTTTTTCTATAAGGGCAGGATGCTAGATGCCTGGCATCATTGCATAAAAATCCAAGGCATGTCGGATTATCATTTTTACGTACTAATTGACAACTTACTTAAAATTTGCTGTATTTTTTTAAGGGCGTTACGGCCTAAATTGAGAATAAAGAAGAAATTGCCGTAATATTATCCATAAACATGACGAAGACGAAGTCACAAAGACTTAATTGCGGTTAAAATTACGGCAAAAATGAGCAAAATCACATATTAATCCGTAAATACCCAGAATATTTACGGATTTTTGAGAGATTTTATAAAGTTATACCGTAAAGAGCCGGTGACGGTTTACATAAAAGAATTTGGTGAGTGGCTTTAAGTCTGGGAGGAGAATTAGTAAAACCTATATGCATATACGAATACGGTATGAAGCATGGGTTCCAATCAACGTCGGTATAATAAATGCAAAATAATAACCGCAAAATAACAACTTCTCATCAAAAAGGCACAAAATTCGCGTGAAAGCAACTATTGTTTTGTTGCTTTTATACATAAATATCCTTTATAATGGTAAAAAATCAAATTTATCTACCAGGAGGAGTTTATGGGATTTCTTGATAATGCAATAAGAAAGGGAATTAACAACGCTGTTGGAAATGCTATTGGCAATGCTGTTGAAAGTGCGGTAAAAAAGGCAGTGGAGCCGGCGGCAACAAACCTTGCTAACAGGGCGGCT
>JAUNDA010000021.1 GCA_030526295.1 Eubacteriales bacterium | reverse complement strand
GCGTTCGCAGAGGCAGTAGAGGCTGTAGCAGCTAACCCACTCGTATAAGCGTTTTTTAACGCAGAAGAGGTTACTGTATGAAAGCTCTAGGAATGATAGAATTATATGGTTACCTTGCAGCAGTGGAAGCACTCGACAGTGCGCTTAAAGCAGCAAATGTCAGCAGTCTTGGTGCAACAAAGGTTGGCGGCGGACTTGTGACTGTAATGGTTGAAGGTGATGTTGGAGCTGTTAAGGCTTCAATGGATGCAGCAGCAACAGCTGCAGAACGCGTTGGTCGTATCATCAGCGTTCATGTAATCCCGAGACCACATCAGGAGCTTGATTCCATCATTAAGCCACAGCCTCCTGTTACACCGGCACCGAAGTCTGAACCGGCAAAGCCAGTAGAGGAAGTAAAGCCAGAGGCACCAAAGCCTGTAGTTAAGGAAGAGGCACCTAAGGCCGAAAAGAAGGCACCGGTAAAGAAGGCGGAAAAGAAAACTGAGACAGAAGTCAAGAAAACTGTATCTAGCGGATCAGTAAACCTTGAAGCACTCGATTCAATGACAGTTCCGGATTTAAGGAAGCTCGCAAGAGATATCGGAATCGATAATATGACAAAGGAACAGATTCGCTTCAGCAAAAAGACCGAACTGATTCAGAATATTACAGAATTTGTTAAACGGGAGAAATAATATATGCAGTTATATGATAAGGACCTGTTGTCAGTTCAGGAAGTAAGAGACCTTGTTTCAAAGGCAGTTGCAGCTCAGCAGGAGCTTGCACAGAAGAGCCAGGAAGAGGTTGATGCAATCGTAAGAAGTATCGCCTACGCTGGTGTCAGAAATGCACAGAGACTTGCTAAGATGGCACACGAGGAGACAGGTTTTGGCAAAGCAGCTGACAAGGTAATTAAGAATGTTTTTGGTAGCCTTAGTGTTTACGAAGCTATCAAGGACATGAAGACTGTTGGTGTAATTGACGAGGATAAGGAGAAGAAGACAAAGACTATCGCAGTTCCTGTAGGAGTTGTAGCTGGTCTTATCCCTTCAACAAACCCGACATCAACTACATTCTTCAAGTCTGAGATCGCGTTAAAGGCTGGAAATGCAATTATTTTCTCACCTCATCCAAACGCGAAGGAATCAATTGTGGAGACAGTTAAGGTTATCCGTACAGCAATCGCTGAAGCAGGCGGAAATGAAGACCTCGTAGCTGTAATCACAAATCCTACGATTCAGGCCACAGATGTTTTAATGAAGCATCCGATGGTTAACATGATTCTTGCTACAGGCGGAAGCGCAATGGTAAGAGCGGCTTATTCATCAGGAACACCGGCAATCGGTGTAGGCCCTGGAAACGGACCTGCCTACATTGATGAGTCAGCAGACGTTGCACTCGCAGTAAAGAGAATCTTTGATTCAAAGACATTTGATAATGGAACAATCTGTTCATCAGAGCAGTCTGTAATGTGCACATATGACATGGAGCCAATCGTAAGGGCTGAGATGGAAAAGCAGGGAGCTTGCTTCCTCAATGACGCTCAGATCGCAAGACTTGGCAAGTTCATCCTTCGTGCAAACGGAACAATGAATCCGCAGATTGTAGGTAGAAGCGCAAAGGACATCGCAGCTCTTGCAGGAATCGAGATTCCAGATGGAACAAGAGTCCTTGTTGCTAGAGAGAACGGCATCGGCTTCGGACATCCGTATTCAAACGAGAAGCTCTGCCCGATCCTTGGATTCTTCACAGGTAAGGACTACAAGGAGCTTTGTGATCTTGCTTGTAAGATCCTTCTTTACGAGGGCAAGGGCCACACGTTCTCAATGCATGCAAAGAACCAGGAAGTTATCGACTACTTCGCAAAGAGAGTACCGGTATCAAGAGTAATGGTTAATACACCAAGTGCCCTTGGCGGAATCGGCGGTTCAACAGGCATGCAGCCATCACTTACACTCGGATGCGGCGCCATCGGCGGAAGTGCTACTTCTGAAAACGTTGGCCCACAGCACCTCATCAATGTAAAGGTAGTCGCTGAAGGACTTCACGAGCTTGATGACATCCGTAAGACTGTTGATCAGGAAGTTGCAGCTCCATGCTGTTGTTCCACAGTCAAGGCATCAGACATCAACATCGATGATCTGGTAATGGAGATCGTAAAACGTCTTCAGGAAATCTAAGGGAAAAATCCCTAAAACATGTAACTAAAATTCAAAACAAAAATCAATTTGGAGGAAATAAAAATGGCAGTTACACAGGCATTAGGAATGATCGAGACAAAGGGCTTAGTTGCATCTATCGAGGCAGCTGATGCAATGGTTAAGGCAGCTAACGTAGTACTCGTTGGCAAGGAGCACGTAGGTGGCGGACTTGTAACAGTTATGGTACGTGGAGACGTTGGAGCAGTTAAGGCTTCTGTAGACGCTGGTGCAGCAGCAGCTGAGCGCGTTGGTGAGCTTATCTCTGTTCACGTAATCCCAAGACCACACGAGGAAGTAGAAGGAATTCTTCCACAGGCAAAATAATAGGTTTATTACTTACCTGAGCGGACAACATTTCAGAAGGTAAGCCTTCTGAAGTGTTGAGCCACCGATTCAGGCAATGCATTAGACTAAATTTTGGAGGTGGCAGATATGAAAGTCATTACGGAAGCAATTTTACGTGATGAACTGCGTTGTGCCCAGATAGAAACCTACGTAATTCCGGAGGGAAAGATTCTCTCACCGGCAGCTAGGGAGTATCTGCAGCAGCAGAAAATTAAAATTGTAAGTCCTAAGGACAAGCCGCTTCGTAGAAGTAACATTGACGATTCAGCTGTGGAGGAAACACCGGTAATCAGAACAACCAAGTGCTGTTCAGAGCTTGCCGATGCGGAAACCAAGCCTAAGTATGTGGACGACGAGACAGGTGCTTTCTATTTCGAGAAGCCAGAGCACATGACCCAGCTTACAGGTAACCGTCTTGTAACCAAAGACGATAAGAGAATCCTGTTCAGGGGCAAGCTCGATTCACTCGAGGCACTCTTCGTACTCAACCAGACCATCCTTTTGGAGATGGGTGAGGAGCAGTCGATTGTCGACGATCTTGAGGATGTATTAACAAGCATTCGTGAGATGATGAGATGCGATGTACTTGACGAGCCGTACACTAGGGATCACATTATTGGTCTTGACCATGCAGAGCTTAGAGACCATTCACATCACCCTATGAAGTATTATAAGGTGAAGCAGATGGTTCTCCCGAGCTACAAGCTTGGAAAGACATATGCACTGTTAAACCAGATGAGAACTGCTGTACGTGAGACTGAGGTCGCAGCGGCAACAGCATTCCATAATGGTAAGGACTACGACAGAACCGATATCATTGAGGAACTGAACCGTATGTCAAGTGCAATGCATATCTTAATGTGTAAGCAGCTGGCTAAGATTCAGAATCAGGAGACAACATGAACAGAATAGTTGATGAAGTAGTTGATTCCATCGTAAAATCGGGCCTTGTTGAGATTGAAGTGTCTGCAAGACATGTGCATCTTACACAGGAGCAGATTGAGATTCTGTTCGGTAAAGGCGCTCAGCTTCACCCAAAGAGACCACTGTCCCAGCCGGGCCAGTACTTAAGTGAAGAGAGAGTAACCCTGATAGGTAAAAAGGGTGAGCTTAAAAACGTATCTATCCTCGGACCCGCCAGAAAGGCAGGACAGGTTGAGCTTTCCGTTACTGACAGACGCGCGATAGGAGTTGAAGCTCCGGTTCGTGAATCGGGCGATCTTGAAGGTGCGGGACTCATCACAGTCAAGGGTCCTGAGGGTACTATCGAAGACTTACCGGCAGCAATTGTCGCACACAATCATATTCATGTACCGACGGATGTGGCAGCTAAGCTCGGTCTTAATGACGGCGAGAGAGTTAGCGTCAAGGCACTGACAGAGAGAACAATTACATTTGATGATGTAGTAATCCGTGTCAGCGACAAATTCCGTTTCAAGATGCATATCGATTTCGATGAGGCAAATGCGGCACTCGTAAACGGTTTTACCTTAGGAAGAATTATCAAACATTAATATAACCATAACGACAGGTGTAATAGGAATGGACATTCAGAGAATAGAAAGCTATATGAGGAAAGTTGAGCAGTCAGAGACCGAAACTTTCATGCCCGTAGGGAATAAATTAAAGGTGGGAGTTGACCTTGGTACTGCATACATCGTAATAGTTGTACTCGATGAAGAAGACAATCCTATTGCATGTGAGAAGAAGGCTCATAACTGCCTTAAGGACGGAGTTGTTGTCGATTATCCGGGATCACTCCGTGTTGTAAAGGAACTTAAGGCTAAGCTTGAGGAAAGAATTTCCGAAAAGACAGGCAAGGAGGTCGAGCTTCTGGAATGTGCAATCGCCATGCCGGCGGGCACAGAAAGCAGCGTAAAGACACATCAGTATGTAGCTGAGGGTGCCGGCTTCGAGGTTGTAGCGGTTCTTGACGAGCCAAGTGCAGCCAATGCCATCTATCAGATTTCGGACGGCGTTATCGTCGACATCGGTGGTGGAACAACTGGTCTTGCAATCCTTAAGGACGGCAAGGTTGTTGACATCCAGGATGAGCCGACAGGCGGTACACATCTTTCACTCGTGCTTGCAGGAAACTACCACGTAACCTTTGACGAGGCGGAAAAGATCAAGCAGGACTATGCAAGACACCGTGAGATCCTTCCGGTAGTAAAGCCGGTGGTTGAGAAGATGGCAAGCATCATCAAAAAGTATGTGAACCTTAGCGATACCGACACAATCTATCTTTGCGGAGGTACCTGCTGTCTCACAGGTATGGAAAATATTATTGAAAAAGAGACAGGAATCAAAACTGTCAAGCCGGAAAACCCATTCCTGGTTACTCCGGCTGGAATTGCAATGAATTGCATTTATTAAGGAGGAATACGCATGGATTTAGATGCTTTAATAAGCGAAATCTGTCGAAGAGTTCAAGAGCGTGTTGCCGCCTGTGAATCAGAATCGGGAGAGGCTAACTGCATCGCCTACAAGGGTGCTGAAGCAAAGCCTGTTCTCGGTATCATATCTGAAAATCATGGAGATACATGTCATGATGTCTATGAATGTGCAGAGCTTTCAAAGTTCTATGAAATGAAATGCGCACTCAATGACGATACATGGGATGTTGAAAACTGGGAGGGTGTGATTGCATACACACTTACCAACGAAGTACTCGGAAAGATTGTAAACGGTATCTTTGATACACGTTACACAAAGGCCTTCGGAAAGGCTCTTCTTGCAGGAAAGAAGATTTTCGTTCCTGAGGAGGAGGTTGAGCTTTACAAGTATAAGGAGACCGCACCACGCGGCTACTACAAGAAGCTCGAGGACAATCTTAAGCGCCTTATGGAGTATGGAGTTGAAATCGTCCCAGGAAGCCGTATCGCATCTGTGATTCTCGGAAGTGAATGTGTGAAGTGTGCCGAGCCTGTAGTTACAAAGTGTGACGCAGAGGCAAAGGAAATCACCTTCACAAAGAAGGTTCTTTCTGAGAGAGATATGAAAATGGCCTATGATGGCGGAGTTATGCGTGTCCTTGTAACAAAGAAGACGATCGTAACAGATCTTGCCAAGGACTATGCTACAAAGTATCACATTGTGATTGAAAAAGTAGATTGCTAAGTGATAGATCGAATTTAGAAGAAAGGAGTTTCTGATATGAAGACAGCTAAAGTTATCGGAAATATCTGGGCAACCAGAAAAGATGAAAACTTAAACGGATTGAAACTTCTTGTGATTCAGCCGATCAATCTGATTGATCAAAAACCCATAAGAGAACCAATCATCGCTGCTGATATTATTGGTGCTGGTGTTGGAGAAACAGTAATCTACGTTAGCGGAAGTTCTGCCCGTCCGGCGGCTGGTGGCCAGTCCACCCCGGTTGATGCAACCGTAGTCGGAATCGTGGACGGACACGATATTGATGTCAATCTAATCTGATGACTAAATGGAGCTTAAGTATGGAACTGATAGAAGCTATTAAAAAGGCGGGTGTAGTCGGAGCCGGCGGTGCCGGTTTCCCGACCCACGTTAAATTAAACGCGAAAGCGGAATATTTAATAATCAATGCAGCCGAATGTGAGCCGTTAATTGAGACAGACAAATTCCTTTGCAGGGAATTTGCAGACCGTATCATCGATACAATCGTACTCATGGGCGAGCATCTCGAGGCTAAGCACATAGTGATTGGATTAAAGGCAAAATATCGAACCGAGATTGCGGCTCTCGAGAAAGCAATTGAGAGCAAGAACGCACCGGTTGAGATACACCCGATGAGAACCTATTATCCTGCAGGCGATGAGCAGATCATGGTGCAGGAGATAACCGGAAGAAGTGTACCGGAGAGAGGCCTTCCATTAAACGTTGGCGCAGTGGTTGAAAATGTAGGAACAGTACTTTCAATCGCAGATGCACTTGAGGGAAAGCCGGTATCTGAAAAGTATCTTTCGGTAACGGGAGCCGTTAGGGAGCCTGTTATGGTAAAGGTACCGCTTGGAACACCAATCAGAAAGGTTATCGAAAAGGCAGATCTCAGGGTTAAGGACTATGCTGTTATTGTTGGCGGTCCTATGATGGGACAGATGAAGGCAACCGATGGAATCATCGATTCAACAGTTGTTACAAAGACAACAGGAAACCTTCTCGTTCTTCCAAAGGATCACTATCTTGTTAAGAGAGCTGTAAAGCCGATCAGGACAATGATTCAGCAGGCTAAGACCTGTTGTATCCAGTGCCGATTCTGTACAGACCTCTGCCCAAGAGAACAGACCGGTCACAATGTGAAACCAAATCAGATTATGAGAAACCTGTGGCGTCAGGAATCAATTACAGATGCTAAGGAGTTTGAAATTACCTTTGGTAGTGCAGCAAACTGCAGCAGCTGTGGCGTATGCGAAATGTTCGCGTGCCCAATGGGCCTGTCACCAAGGAAGATGAATGACTATGTAAAGGGACTGCTGAGGGGACTTGGAATCAACCCTGAGAAGAATCAGAACCCTGTTGCGAAATCCACTATCGAGCAGAGAAGGATTCCGACAGACCGTCTTATCGCTAGACTCGGACTTTCTGATTATGTATTCCATATCGAGCCTGAACTTAAGGAAGATGTGGAACTCAGCGAGGTTGTTGTTCCGGTTGCACAGCACATCGGAAAACCGGCAACTCCCGTTGTTAAGGTGGGAGACAGGGTAAATGCAGGCGACCTTATTGCGGAAGCAGGTGAAGGTCTTTCAGCAAATATCCACACCGGATTTGCAGGTACCGTTACAGAAGTAGGAACTGCAGGTATTCGAATCAGTAAGAAGGAGGCATAAATCATGGAAAAGGCAATTGGTATGGTGGAGCTCACCAGTATTGCACGTGGTATTGAAACCGGTGATGACATGGTTAAAGCTGCCCAGGTTACACTGCTTCGTGCCACAACAGTTTGCCCCGGAAAGTACATGGTCATAGTCGGCGGTGATACAGGTGCGGTTAGGGCATCGCTCAAAGCCGGACTTGCAAAGGGAGCTGAGTTTGTAGTTGACTCACTTTTCATTCCGAATGTACACGAGCAGCTGTTCCCGGCAATAGCAGGAACACAGGAGGTTGTAGATCCACAGGCAATCGGAGTAGTTGAATTCTACTCAATCGCTGCTGCTATCAAGGCAGCAGATGAAGCAGCTAAGGCTGCACAGGTTACTCTTATAGAGGTTCGTACAGGATATGCTGTAGGCGGCAAGGGCTTCTTTACCCTTACCGGTGATGTAGGTGCTGTCAGGGCAGCTGTTAAGGCAGCTGAAAAGGATAGCGAGTACTACATCGGAAGTACAGTTATCCCACATCCTGCAAAGCAGGTTATCGAATCACTATTATAACTTCGTAGGGACGAAGTTAAGTTTTTTCAAGGAGAAATAGTATGTTTAATGAGCTTATTGAGAACCTTAAAAACGTAAGCGTTTTTACAGAGAGTTTCGGAGCATGGATTTCTGGACTTTCAATTAACAGCGTAATCATCTTCATTATGATGATTTTCATGCTTGTCGGTGCATTCGACAAGATTAGAGGAAACAAGCTTGGATACGGTGAGAAGTTTGACGAGGGCTTCAACGCTATGGGACCGCTTGCCATCGCTATGGCCGGCGTAGTAGCAGCTGCTCCAGTACTTTGCATCATCTTAAAGCCAATCATCGCTCCTATCTACACAGTAGTAGGCGCTGACCCTTCAATGTTTGCAACAACACTTCTTGCATGTGACATGGGTGGATACCCACTTGCTATGGAGATGGCAGCTAACGAGAGCATCGGTAACTTCTCAGGACTTATCCTCGGAACAATGATGGGACCGACAATCGTTTTCACAATCCCTGTAGCTCTTTCAATCATTAAGAAGGCTGACAGACCTTACCTTGGTGCCGGTGTTCTTGCAGGTCTTATCACAGTTCCGATCGGATGTATCGCAGGTGGTCTTGCAATGAATCTTACACCATACAAGATGAACATTGGTACAATCCTTGTTAACCTTATCCCGGTTATCATCATCGCTGGTCTTATCGTAGTTGGTCTCTGGGTAATCCCGGACAAGATGGTTAAGGGCTTCGATAAGTTTGGTACAGGTGTTACAATCGTTATCACAATCTTCACAGCTATCGCTGTATTTGAGTATCAGACAGGCATCCAGTTCCCGCTTTTAAACCTCATGGTAGACGATGGTAATGGTGGTGTTCCGCTTGAGGATGGTCTTCTTGTTTGTGGACAGATCTCTTGCGTACTTATCGGTGCATTCCCGATGGTAGAGTGGATCACACGTACATTTGGTAAGGCTCTTGAGAGCGTTGGTTCAAAGCTTGGAATGAACAAGGAAGGTTCTGCAGGTCTTGTAGCTAACCTTGCTAACAACATCGCTGTATTCAACATCATGGGCGACATGAACCCGAAGGCTAAGCTCCTTAACGTTGCATTCGCAGTATCTGCAGCATTCGTATTTGGTGATCACCTTGGATTCACAGCTGGTGTTAACCAGGAGATGATCTTCCCTGTAATCGTTGGTAAGTTAGTAGCTGGTATTACAGCTCTTATTCTTGCTAACATCCTCGCTCCGAAGCTCCTCTCAAAGGTTGAGGCTTCTGTAAAGGCAGCTGAGAAGGAAGAAGAATAATTAAACAGAATGTAGGGCTTTACAAGGGATGAAAGTCCATCTGTAAGGCCCGCCTTTTATCTAAAATAGCGGCAGATATACTGAAATTAGTTTAAGGCTATTTGCCATGAAAGGATAAAAAACATGGACGTAAGTAAAGATTTAATTAAGTCAATAGTTGAAAAGGTTCTCGCTGAGCAGATGGCTAACGGCGTGAGCACAGCAGCTGTTGAGCCGTTCAAGCAGAAGGATAAGAGCGGTATCATTAAGATTACAACTGACAAGGTAGAAACAGAGCGTTTCGAGCAGGACGGTGTATATCTTAAGGACGTTCTTACACTTGAGGAGGCACCAAGAATGGGCGCTGGTCTCATGGAGCTTAAGGACGGAACAGCTTTTGAGTGGACACTGACTTATGATGAGTATGACTGCGTAATCGAAGGAACACTTGAAATCGAAATCGATGGCAGAGTTCTTACAGCAGGCCCTGGCGAGATCATCTACATCCCGAAGGGAAGTCATATTCACTTCCAGACACCGAACTATGCAAAGTACTGGTACTTTGTATATCCGGCTAACTGGGCTGATTTATAATTATTATGAAGGATTATCGCACGGAAGTAATTGTCAATAAAATTCCGGTAAGTAAGCTTACAACATATCTTGACCCGGTTGCTTCAAATGAAGCATGCAAGATGTGCACGAACTACAATAACGACTGGTCGTGCCCTCCGGGACAGCCCGATCCGTATTGCTATCTTAAGCCATACGATGAGGCATATGTTATCTGCGTGAAGATATGTTATTCTGACGAAATCAGAAAAACAATGACAACGCCGGAGCAGATGGACTGGGTAAGGGTCAACCTCTTCCAGAAGGTTCAGCTGCACCTGCAGGTTGCTCTTCTCGAGCTGGAGAGGCTTTACCCCGGAAGTCTTAGCATCAGCACCTGCTTACTTTGCAAGAGATGCGCAAGAGTTGACGATTTGCCGTGCAGACATCCTGAAAGCCAAAGATATTCGATGACATGTCTCGGATTCAAGTTTGACACATTGCTTAGCGATTTGTTTGACATGAAGCTAACCTGGAATGACAAGGGGCTTCCCGAGTATCATGTCACCGTATCTTGTTTATTATGTAACCGGGAGGAATAAAAATGATTGACCATAGGGATCAGATCAGAATTGTTCAGGAGACTGTTGCGGGTAAGGAAATCACACTCGCACATGTCATGGGTGGACCATCTCCGATTATCTATCAGAAGCTTGGTTTAAACCCGTCCATCGATTACGGATCTTCAGCTATCGGAATCATGAATATGACTCCGCCTGAATCTGCCGTAATAGCATCGGATATTGCCATTAAGAGCGGTAATGTATATCTTGGATTTGCAGACCGTTTCACAGGCACCGTTATCGTAACGGGAGAGATTGCCGATGTAAGGGCTGCTTTAACTGAAGTAGTTCGCTATTACAAGGAAGTGCTCGGATATGTCACCTGTCCGGTAACACAGCGCTGATGGCAGACACAAGAGTACGAATCACCAGGGATGAATTCCTACAGTATATTTTTTCACAGAGGAAGGACGAGTTAAGGGGTGACAAGTATCGTCTTACACGTGTAAGGGTACCGGGCTGTGAGGTGTTTTTAGCACATCTCATCGGCACATCGGACCAGGCAGTATACAGAAATCTGGGACTTCATATCGGTGTTCATTTGGGAGAAGATCATACCGGCGACAGTCTTGGTCTTTTGCAGTTTACACCATGGGAATCCGTGGTTGTTGCATCTGATATCGCGTTAAAGGCTGCCGATGTAAGCATCGGATTCATGGACCGTTTCAACGGTTCACTGATTCTTACCGGTGAGCGTGAAAATGTAAAGACAGCAATTAAAGAGGTTCTCAACTTCTTTGGGAATACCCTTAAGTTTGAAGTTTGTGAATTGACGGAGAATTAAGAAATGAAAAAATTGTTCTTAATGGGACGAAGCGAGGCGGGAAAAACCTCTCTGACACAGGCTCTTAAGGGAGAAAAGCTTCATTACAGAAAAACGCAGTATACAAATACCGCAGAGGATACAATAGACACACCGGGTGAATATGCTGAATCAAAGAATGTAGGATATGCACTCGCGTGTTTTTCATTTGAGGCAGATGTCATTGCAATAGTAATTGCAGCAGACGAGCCCTTCAGCGTTTTCGAGGCAAACTGCCAGTGCTTTGTAAACCGTCCCCTTATAGGAATTATCACAAAGATCGATTCACCATTTGCGAATGTTCCAATGGTGAGACGATGGCTCGTTAATTCGGGCTGCGACAGGATATTTGAGGTCAACAACAAAACCCTTGAGGGAATTGATGAGCTTAGGGAATATCTTGATGGCGATCCTGTGAAAATAACCCTTGAGGAGGCAATCGAAAAGCAGAGCAGGGGTAAAAATGCCTGGGAGGAATAATGATTCCCGTCTTTAATCAGGCGTAATAATTAATCAACCGATTAATATAGCATTTAGAGAAACACACTCTTTCAAATCGAAAGGGCGTGTTTTTTTGTATCGATTTTATCACCGCACATATTAGCGACACAGGGGAATGTATCAGATTGCTCGAAAAACCGTAAAACCGCGATTAGACTTGTAAAAATGTATGGCAGTATTGTAAAATGATACATATTGGTTATGAAATTAATACTCTTTTGAGGAGGTTTTTCGATATGAAGGAAATGAATGAAAAGCTTGCCAGCATGCTCGTTGTACCGGTAGTGGTACTTGATGATGCAAAGGATGCAGAACAGCTTGCAGATGCACTTATAAAGGGCGGACTTCCGTGTGCAGAGGTTACCTTCAGGACAGCTGCGGCAGAGGAGTCAATCCGCATAATGACAACAAAGTACCCTGAGATGCTTGTGGGAGCTGGAACGGTTCTTACAATAGAGCAGGTTGACAGGGCTGTTGGTGCAGGCGCTAAGTTTATCGTAAGCCCCGGATTTGATCCTGAAATTGTAGATTACTGCCTTTCAAAGGGCATCCCGGTATATCCGGGTATCGTAACACCTTCAGAGGCTGCACAGGCAGTTAAGAGGGGACTCGAGGTTGTAAAGTTTTTCCCTGCAGAGCAGTTTGGCGGCGTTGCCACAATCAAGGCAATTGCGGCACCGTACACAATGCTTAAGTTCATGCCTACGGGTGGCGTAAGCAAAAAGAATCTCCCAGATTACCTTGGCTGCAGCAAGGTAGCATGCTGTGGCGGCTCATGGATGGTAAAGGGAGACATGATAAAGGCCGGCGAGTTTGACAAAATTGAGGAAATGACAAGGGAAGCCGTTGAGCTTGCTAGAAGTATAAGGGGTTAAGAGATGGATTTAAATTTAAGACCAAAGAGCGAATGTAAATATGACGCGGTTTCACTCGGAGAGGTAATGCTCCGTCTTGATCCTGGCGAGGGAAGAATAAGAACGGCAAGGTCCTTTAAGGCATGGGAAGGCGGCGGCGAGTATAACGTGGTACGCGGCCTCAGGAAGTGCTTTAAAATGAATACAGCCGTTATTACGGCATTTGCAGACAATGAAATCGGAGCCCTCTTGGAGGACTTCATCTGCCAGGGCGGCGTTGACACGTCACTCATCAAGTGGATGAAGACTGACGGAATCGGAAGAATCTGCAGGAACGGACTCAACTTTACTGAAAGAGGCTTTGGAATAAGGGGAGCAGTTGGCTGCTCAGACAGGGCAAACACCGCAATCTCAAAGGCAACACCGGAGGATTTTGATTTTGAATACATCTTCGGAACACTCGGTGTAAGATGGCTCCATACAGGTGGAATCTATGCCGCTATCTCTGAGCAGACATCAGAGACAATCATCGAGGCAATTAAGACCGCAAAGAAGTACGGAACTGTAGTGAGCTATGACCTTAACTACCGTCCGTCAATGTGGAGTGCCATCGGCGGAAAGGCAAAGGCGCAGGAGGTAAATAAGGAAATTGCAAAGTATGTCGACGTAATGATCGGAAACGAGGAGGATTTCACTGCATGCCTCGGATTTGAAATAGAGGGTAATGACGAGAACCTTAAGGAACTTAACCTTGACGGCTACAAGAAGATGATTAACGAAGCCGCTAAGACATATCCTAACTTTAAGGCCGTTGCTACAACACTTAGAACAGTTAAGACGGCTACGGTTAATGACTGGAGCGCAATCTGCTGGGCAGACGGAGAAATCTACAAGGCGAAGGATTACAAGGGACTTGAAATCATGGACCGCGTTGGCGGTGGAGATTCGTTTGCATCGGGACTTATCTACGGTCTCATGACAACAGGCGATGCAGAGCTGGCCGTTAATTACGGAGCAGCTCACGGAGCACTCGCAATGACAACACCAGGCGACACAACAATGGCAAGCCTCAAGGAGGTAGAGGCCATCATGGGCGGCGCAGGTGCGAGGGTTAACAGATAATTATTAACTTTTTTCCTTAATCCAATAAAAGTAGAAGGCAGGCTGAAAAGGCCTGCTTTTTGCGTACGATTAATTGTTTTATCGCGTATTAATAATTGTTTTTTGGCTTATTGAATGATTGATATTTATTTGTGGGTGAAAGAGTTTGCGTTTTATGGTTTTCGAAATGACGTAAGGGGAGTATAATAAACTTCTGGAAATGTGAATAAAGACAACGAGGTTTACATAAATGATACAGGACATTTATCCGCATAAGTTAAATAACCAGTATGACAAGGACGCTGTGGCATCGGCAGGGGATACAGTCATCTGCTTTAATGACGGTAGGATTCTTATTAATAAAGACGCGTTTGAAAACAATGAAATAGTCTTTCCGAGGGTTAGTGATTTTAAAGGTGACCACGAGTACAGATATCTTTTTAAGGTCGATGAGACAAGCTTCTTTCTTTTGGAGGCAGCACCTGAAGAGGAGGATATCCCTGAGGGTTTTGAATTTTCAGATGAGCGTGCCGTAAGAAAAGAGGGCATCGGACCAAAGGAAAACCACTACGCACTTGTAACAGGAAAGCATATCGCTGACTGGTACCGTGATTCGAAATTCTGCGGAAGGTGCGGCCACAAGATGGTTCATTCCACAAAGGAAAGAGCCATGAAATGTGAGATATGTAAGAATAAGTCATATCCGAGAATTATGCCGGCAGTAATAGTAGGCGTAACAAACGGTGACAGGATTCTCCTTACAAAATATGCAACGGGCTTTAAGTATAACGCACTCGTAGCAGGCTTTACAGAGATTGGCGAAACAGTCGAGGAAACTGTTGAGCGAGAGGTAATGGAGGAAACAGGAGTTAAGGTTAAAAACATCCGTTACTATAAATCTCAGCCATGGGGCTCTGCTAATGACATACTGCTCGGATTTTACTGTGATGTGGACGGAGATGACACAATCACGATGGACGAAAGCGAGCTTAAATACGCCGAGTGGGTTAAGAGAGAGGACATTGAGCTTCAGCCCGGAGAGTTCAGTCTCACAAATGAAATGATGAAGATGTTTAAGGAGAACAGGATTTAAGACTGCGAGAGAATTTAAGCATAAAGTTGAAGCTGGAAAAGAACTTTTCGAAGAGCTTTTAAATATTGTGCGAAATTTCAGGTATAGTAAAGAATTTGATAATGACAGGAGGCAGGTATGTTAGAGGTTGGAACAAAGGCTCCGGAATTCGAGCTTCCGGATCAGAATGGGAACATTCATAAGTTAAGCGATTATGCGGGAAAGAAGGTTATTCTCTATTTCTACCCGAAGGACATGACTTCAGGCTGCACAAAGCAGGCGTGTGGTTTCTCAGAGAGATATCCTCAGTTTACTGAAAAGGGAGCCGTAGTCCTCGGAGTAAGCAAGGATACGGTTGCCTCACACAAGAAGTTTGAGGAGAAGTACGGACTTGCATTTACACTTCTCGCAGATCCCGAAAAAAAGGTTATTGAGGCCTATGACGTATGGAAGGAGAAAAAGAATTACGGCAAGGTTTCAATGGGCGTTGTAAGGACAACATACCTTATCGATGAGAACGGAATCATCATTAAGTCAAACGACAAGGTTAAGGCTGCAGATGATCCTGAAAAGATGCTTGAGGTAATTAAGAATCTTAATTCATAATTATGGGACATGCACCTGGATGGGAATGGTTATTTGAAAAAAAGGTATTCGAATAACACTCGATTGAAGGATATACACTAACAATACAAAAGAAACAGAAAATTGACAGTTAACATAAAACAGCAGGTATGTGCCTGCTGTTTTTTTACGTGCATATGTAGTGGGTGCCGCTGGCACTCACTATTTTTTCGATTCCGATACCAAATACATCACCGATTGCTCCTGACTCATAAACCTCAAGAGGGTTGCCATCTGCGATGATTCTTCCTTCCTTCATAAGCAAGACGTGGTCAGCTGTCTCTAGGGCATGGCCTATGTCATGGATTACCATGATTACGGTTTTGCCTGAGTCGGCAAGCCTTCTCATATACTTAAGAACAGTCATCTGGTTTCTTATATCAAGGTAGGTTGTTGGCTCATCGAAAAGGATGATGTCGGTATCCTGTGCAAGTGCCATTGCAATGTATACCTGCTGCTGCATTCCGCCTGAAAGACGGCTGAGTGGTTTATCAGAAAGCTCTGTGATTCCCATATCCTCCATGGCCTTTTTAGCGGCCTCATAATCCTCCTTCCGATAGCGCCTCGGGTAGCTTAAATAAGGGAAACGGCCGTGAAGCACAAGGCGGCCTGCCGTAATGTCAGGTACCTGCCTGTTTTGTGTAAGATAAGAGATGATACGGGCCCTTTCCTGCTGTGAAAGCTTCAGGATATCGGCTTCATTATAGTAAACACTTCCATTTGAAGCGGGGATTATTCCGCTTATAGTTTTTAAAAGCGTGGACTTTCCACATCCGTTTGGACCAATGATAGCGGTGATTTCTCCGGGACGGGCAGTAAAGGAAATGTCATGTAGGATTTCAGTATTTATGTAACCCGAACAAAGGCTTTTTACATTAAGCATTGTTATGACCTCCCTTTTTCTTAATTAGTATAAATACAAAGAACGGAGCACCGAGGAATGCCATTATGATACCGACAGGAAGCTCGTAAGGTGAGAAGGCTGTGCGGGCAAGAGTATCGCAAAGCGTAACGAAGCTGCCACCAAACAGTGCCGAGAGTGGTAAAAGGTGACGTGACTCACCCGGTGAAAAACGCCTGACTGCATGTGGCACAAGAAGACCTACAAAGGAGAGAAGTCCCGCAATACTAACAGCGGCACCTGACAGTGCGGCGGCAAGAATTAGGAATAAAACCTTTATTGCGCCCACATTAAGTCCAAGACCCTTGGCAGTGTCATCACCAAGGCAGAGAACATCAAGGTCGTTTGATAGAGTCATTAAAATAAGAAGTGACAAAATGATGATAACAGCAGAGGGGATAAGCTTTACATACGTAACGGATGAGAAATCACCGATTCTGAAATCATTACTCATTATGCTTACCTCTGGAACAAAGGTCCTTACAGAGTCCGTAAAAGCACCAAGGAGGCTGTTCATCGCCACACCAATGAGGATAACGGAGCTTCTTGAAGCCTCAAACCTTTTTGCGAGCATGCTTACTATAAGAACGGTTATGAAAGCACCGGTAAACGCAAAGAGTGAGAACCGGAAGCCTCCTGCAAGGCCAAGGGCAGCACAGAGTGTAACGGCAAGTCCTGCACCGGCATTGACACCTATGATGCTTGGTGAGGCAAGCTTATTGGCAAGAACGCCCTGAATAACGGCACCTGAAACCGAAAGGGCAGCACCGCATATTAGGGCGGCGAGTACCCTTGGTATTCTTACAAATCTGATAATCACACCGTTAGTGCCTAAAGCCGTGGTACCATTAAAAAGTGCTGCTGCAATATCCCCAAGGGATATCTTCACGGAGCCTGCAAAGATTCCAAATATTACGGATATTAGTAGCATCAGAAATGCTATTATGTAAACCTTCACGATATTATTTGATTTTTCCGTATTTTTATTTTTCTGTAAGTGCTTCATAAAGTATCCTGTAGGCTTCGGCCCATCTTGAATTGGGCTTTGAATTAAAGAGTGTCTTATCCATCACGTGGATTCTGTTTTCCTTTACGGCTGTAAGGGAAGACCATGCCGGGTTTTCGTTTATGATACTGTAAAAGGCATTAAGTGCCGTTTCGGTATCCTTTCCCATTGTTGTGACAAAAATCATTGAAGGGTTTTCCTTAATGATTGCCTCGATGCTTAAATTTTCAAGAAGTGTCTCGTCTGAGTCTGCAATGTTGATGCAGCCCATGTCCTTAAGCATCTCACCAAGGATTGTTCCACTGCTTCCCTTTGCCTTAACCGATGAGGCGGAGGTGCGGATAAGGAGAATCTTTCTCTCGTCTTCAGTAAGAGGGAGAGAAGCATAGTCCTTCTTAGTTTCCTCAATGCTTTCCTTAAGCTTTAATCCATACTCCTCGTAAAGATCCTTTCTCGAGGTGATGTCAGTTAAGACATCAAGCATGTGAAGATAATCATCAAAGTTTGATACATCAAAATATGCCACGGTTATGCCTGCTGCATTAAGTGTGTCAAGCATTTCGACATTACTCTTAGTAGCTGAGCTTGCAATGACAAATTCGGGGCTTGCACTTAATAAAAGCTCAAGTCCAGGGGAGTGTGCACCGCCGATATTTACTGTGTCAGCAGTATCAAGTCCGTAATCACTCCATGCGTCCTCGACTGTAGCGCATACTAAGCCTCCTGCAAGCGTCCAGACATCGGCAAAGCTTCCAAGAAGAGCCGCAACGCGTTCCGGGTTCTTTTTCACGGTTACCTCACGGTTAAGTGAGTCGGTGAAGGTGACAGCGTCATATGCTTCAATATTGTCAGACATTTCAGTTGAGTCAGACGTGTCAATTATATTAACCGTGTCAGTTGTTTTATCAGTGTCAGCTGAATCATTAGAAACAGTAGTAATATTAGCCGTGTCGGTGGCATCATTCAAATCAACCATGCCGGCAGTTTCTGTTGCTGCGGCATTACCGTTGCTTTTACCAGTGCATGCCGAAAGGAAAACTGCCATTAAAGAAAGGATGGTCGTAATTAAAAAAAGTTTAAGTGGTAAATGTAGTTTCAAGATGACTCCTTCTAATCATACTTAATAAATCATATGTGTGTCAGGGTATGATGATATATATTGAATTTTCTTAATTATGAAGTTGACATAAAAAACGAACTGCAAGGAAGTGCTAAGGGTATAATGTTCCCACAGTCTATTAGTAGTTGCAGAAGAACCGCCCATAATAACAGGGCGGGATTCTTACGTTACTGTGGGGATTCGTTTTAAGGCCCTTAAACTGCTTCCTTGCAGTCCGGCAGATTCCTGACAGAATATTAAATTGTTAATGCTTTAGTCTTTTGGGTTAGCAGGTTGCTCCGCCCTTAACGTTCTTTTTGAGGATTGACTCCTTGTCGACATTGCTGTTTAAAAGCTTGTCGTTAACGTAGTCAAAGCCGAGACGGTTAACTGTATCTGCAAAACGCTCACCTGTGATGCCCTCGTCACGGAAGAGAAGAATAGCCTTCTCGATTACATCCATAACCTCATCCTCAGAGGTGAAGAGCCTCGTGAGTGCCTGACCGTGTGCAACCTTCTTGCCCCAGCGTCCGCCGATAAGAATCTTGAAGCCGTATCTGTATTCCTCAATGGCTCCGAACGGACACTTGCTCTTGCAACGGCCGCAGTTATTGCAGGAGTTAGGATCAATCTGAATCTTGCCGTCAACAACCCTTGCAACCTTGATCGGACATGCGTTTTCTACCTGGCAAACCTTACAGCCGCGGCACTTGTTAAAGTCAATCATCGGAACGCACTGGCCTACAACACCGAGGTCGTTAAGGTCAGGCTTTACGCAGTTGTTCGGACATCCGCCAACGGCAATCTTGAACTTGTGTGGAAGGGTAACACCGTGGTATCCGATATAGAACTTCTCGTGGATTCTCTCTGAAAGACCGAAGGAATCAAGAAGACCATACTGGCATGTTGTACCCTTGCAGGCAACAACAGGACGAACGAGTGAACCTGTGCCGCCTGTCTGAAGACCATGAAGTGCAAGGAAGTCGATAAGCGGCTGAATGTTGTCGTACTTAACACCCTGAATCTCGAGTGTAAGACGTGTCGTCATTGTTACAGCACCTGAACCGAATTTCTCGGCTGCCTCGGCAATTGCCTTATGCTCATCTGTTGTGATTTTTCCGTTACGTGTAATTACCCTTACGTTAAATACATCAGGGAAGCGCTTGTCCTGAAGACATCCAAGACCCTTAACGCGCTTTATTTCCTCAGCCGGAAGCTTTCCGCCCTCGAACTGAACCCTTACCTTATTAAAGGTGTGGCCGCCCTCGAGTGAAAGTGTGTTTGTATATCCGAGTGCCTTAAGTCTTTGCTGTAACAGGTAGCCCCTCTTTCCCCTTGCGCATACAAGAAGAAGCTTGTCATCCTTATTAAGACCGTCAACCTCGCCGTTAATCTCATTAAAGTTAACCCATTTAGCTCCCGGAATTGACGGTGTCGGAGTAACGTCGATTATCTTGTAGCCCTTTGCCTTACCGTTTGCATACTCGTATGGAGTCATTGAGTTGTAGATTCCTGCGAGCTTGTTCTCAAGAATGTAGCATGCAGTTACAAACGGATGGATGGCAGTTGAGAAAGGCGGCGCATATGCAAAGTCAAGTGTATCGAAATCCTCGATTTTTGCACCCATTGCAATTCCCGTAACAGCAATGTCAACCATCTTGTCAACTGCGCCTGCACCGAGTACCTGGATACCGAGAAGCTTATGTGTATTCTTATCTGCGATAAGCTTTACTACAAAGTTTGAAGAGCCGGGATAGTAGTGAGCCTTGTCATCTGTAACAAATACAACAGACTCCGGATCAAAGCCTGCTTCCCTTGCCTGTGCCTCTGTAAGACCAGTGCGGCCAGCGTTCATTGAATCTGTAAGCCTTACAACACCTGTACCAAAGCATCCGCCATATGAGGCCTCTTCGCCCATGATGTTCTTTGCAAGAAGTCTGCCTGTGATATTTGCTGTTGAACCCATTGCAGACCACTGTGGCTTTCCCGTGATGCGGTTAAATACTGCTGCGCAGTCGCCTACTGCATAAATGTCATCGATATTTGTCTTCTGGTGTTCGTCGGTAACGATTGTACCCTTATTCAACTCGATTCCTGAGCCGTTAAGGAACTCCGTAGCGGGACGGATGCCGATAGCCATTACGACAACATCAGCCTCAAAGCCGCCAACAGATGTGTGGATGCCTGTTGCATGTTCTGAACCCATTACCGAATCGAGTGCCGCACCAAGTACAACACGGATTCCCTTTTCCTGAAGGTGACGGCGGATGTAATCGGCCATCTCAGTGTCAAAGAGGTTTGGAAGAACCTGTGAAGCCATGTCGACAACGGTTACCTTTACACCCTTTGCGTGGAGGTTTTCTGCAATCTCAAGCCCGATGAAGCCTGCGCCCACGATAACGGCATTCTTACAGCCGTTTTCCTCAACATATGCACGAAGACCGATTGCGTCATCTGGTGTACGCATTGAAAAAACACCCCTGAGGTCCTTGCCCGGTACATCAGGTACAAACGGTACGGCACCTGTTGCAATAACGAGCTTGTCATATGAAACTGTTTCGCCATTTGCAAATGTGACTGTTTTTGCTTTGGAATCAACAGAAACTGCCTCCATGCCCGTTACGACCTTTGCTCCTGTAAGGCCTATGTACTTTTCAGGAGTATTTACAATAAGTTCTTCCCTTGATTCGATGCTTCCGCCTACATAGTAGGGAAGACCGCAGCCTGCATATGAAATATCAGCCCCCTTTGTGTAAACGGTAACGTTTGCACTCTGGTCAAGACGCTTTAATTTTGCGGCTGTTTTTGTTCCAGCGGCAACACCGCCGATAATTACAATATTCATTAATTTCCGACTCCTTTCTAAGAAATAAAGAACTGTCTGAAATAATACGCACTTATACACATATTGTAGCATTTTTTGGAAATGTGAACAATTAACATTCATTAATATAATAAGAGTTTTAAATGAGTTTTTGAAAAAGGATGTAACAGAATGACATTGCAACAAAATGACGAAAAAAGCGTAAAATAAGTTTACAAATTGTTTTATTTTTGCACTTGAAAAAGAAAGCCAAAGTGTTATAATACAATTGCTCATTGTGGGCAAATTGAATATTCGGCAAAGTATCCGAAAGGGTATGACGCAAAGCTATAGGGCCTTTAAAATGGCAGCCAGTTGCACTTTCGTCTCGGTAATACCGGGCGGACTTTATTTGATTTAGGGTAGGAGTGTACTGTCTGTGTGACAGTACACTTTTTTCATGAGTCGGGAGTAATCCGCTTTTTTTGCGGGTGTTTTTTCCGTGTGCTTTCCTAATGTATGACCAGGTTACCTATGGCTTTGCAAAACAGGAGTTTTGTTTTTAAACCAGAGGTAATTTTTTTATGAGAAGAATCGGACAAAGATTAATAACTGCATTAATGACAGCGGTATGTGTATTGATGTTAGCTGTTCCTTCGTTCGCTTACAATAATTCAGACGAAAAGACTGTAAGGGTGGCTTATTATGAGGCTGAGCACTTCCAGGAGGGTGCGGGAGATGACTCGGTTAAGTCGGGCTATGCCTTTGAGGTTCTTCATGAGATTTCAAATTATACAGGCTGGAATTACGAGTATGTATACGGAGACTGGGCTGAGCTTTATGACAGCTTCACAGCCGGCGAGATAGACCTTTTTGCAGGACTTGCAAAGAGCTGGGACAGGGTTCCATACATGGAATGGCCTGATATTGCACTTGAGACAGATGGTCACTGTGTGTTCGTTGGAAGAAATGACAGAGACTTTGACAACGATGAAACACATGCGAGCCTTATCGGAAAGAGAATCGGACTTGTAAGGGATAACATCATGACAACCGAGTTTACGGACTGGGCAAGAAATAATGAAATTGCCTATGAAGCCGTTTACTACGATGACATTGACATTCTTGTATCGGAGCTTGAAAGGGGAAAAATCGATGCCTTTGTTGGTAATGAGAAGAGTGTCGACTCCTCACATCCCGTAAGAAGCTATGTGAAGATTGCTGATACAAAGTCATACATTGCCGTTAAGAAAGGAAGAACCGACCTTCTTGACGGACTTAACAGCGCAATGGCACTCATTGAGCGTGACAAGCCTGATTTTTATAAGGATTTAAAGAAGAAGTATTTTAACACTGCCGTTGCAAACACAACGCTTTCCGCTGAAGAGGTTAACTGGCTTAATTCCCATAGTGAGTTAAGAATCGGTTACATCGACAAATACCTCCCATATTCAAGTGCGGACGAGTTTGGAAAGCCAACAGGAGTAATTACTGACATTGTGCCACAGATGATTGCCGCACTTAAGCTTGGTAAAAGGCTCGATGTTAAATATGTATGCTACAATAGCTACAACGAGATGCTTGAGGGACTTGGACGAGGTGAAATCGATACGGCATTCCCGGTAATGAAAAGCATCTGGCATGCAGACCAGTTCAACATGATTGAGACCGAGGCACTCGTGCACTCATCGGTTTCTGCTGTATACAGTGGAGGCTTCGGACCTGATAAGCTTCATACAATTGCTGTTTTAAAGGATGCGGTCCTTCAGGAGGTGCTCATTAAGGAGGAATATCCTGAGAGCACGATCATCAGATGTGAGTCAATGAATGACTGCCTGGAGATGGTATTAAAGGGAGAGGCTGGCTGTGCACTCTTTAACAGCACAAGGACTCACGATATCCTTAATGGCAGGTTCTCAGGACTTTCAGAAATTGGAATAGGAAAGACCGTAGGCTTTACATTTGCAGTAAAGAAGGGAAATGTGGCGCTTTATTCACTTCTTAACAGGGCGATAAGCCTTGTTGACAGGGATGAGTTTGCCGACACAACCTTTAAATATGTGGACAGCTACAACGACTACAGCATAAATGACTACGTGAGGGACAATGCCGGAAACATTATCCTTAACGGCTTCATTATATTTGCGCTGGTTATTTACTTTTTCTCTGAGCTTCTTAAGGTTGCAAATGAGGCAGAGGAAAAACAGAAGAAGGCGAACCTTGCAAAGTCGGATTTCCTTTTCAGTATGTCGCATGACGTGCGTACACCGATGAATGCCATTATCGGATATACAGACCTCATTAAGAAGAACCTCGATAACGAGGAACTGGTAAGGAACTATATCAAAAAGATGGAAACTGCAAATTCATTCCTTCTTTCACTCCTCAATAACGTCCTTGAGATGTCAAAAATCGAGAACGGCGACATTATCATCGATGAAAAGCCATGGGACATCGAATGCTTCCGTGAGGAATTCATTTCAATGTTTGAAAATGAAATGAATGAAAAGGACATTTCATATGAGTTTATTAATAATGTCAAGCACAGGAACGTAATGATTGACGAGGCGAAGATTCATGAGGTCTTCATTAATATTGTAAGTAATGCGATCAAGTACACACCAAACGGTGGAAAAATCAGGATTACCGTAAATGAAAGTCCTACTGAGGTAAAGGGCTTTGGAGAGTTCACAACGATAGTCGAGGATACGGGAATCGGAATGAGCGAGGAATTCCTGCCGCACCTCTTTGAGAAATTCTCAAGGGCACGAACAAGCACGGAAAGCAGGGTTTCAGGAACAGGTCTCGGAATGCCGATTGTTAAGAAGCTCGTTGACGCCATGGGAGGCACAATAAAGGCTGAAAGCAGAGTTGGTGTTGGCACGAGGATAACAGTGTCCTTTGTACAGAGATACCTCGAAGCGACAGAGGTTGTAAAAACTGTAAACGAGGAATGTGTATCTGATCCGGTTGATTTAAATGGTAAGAGGGTGCTTCTTGCAGAGGATAATGATCTCAATGCGGAGATTGCCATTGCAATTCTTTCAGAAATGGGAGTGAAGGCTGAACGTGCCGCTGATGGTATACAGTGCGTTGACATGCTCAAAAAGGCACGTCACGATTATTACGACCTCGTGCTCATGGATATTCAGATGCCAAACATGAATGGCCTTATGGCGACGAGAATCATAAGAAAGCTTCCTAATGAGATAAAGGCGGGGATTCCGATTGTTGCAATGACCGCCAATGCCTTTGAGGAGGACAGGAATAACGCCTTTGATGCGGGCATGAACGGCTTCATCGCAAAGCCGGTTGATGTTTCAAAGCTGGTTTCGGTACTTACCGAGGTGCTTACTGGTGGTTCATGCGTGTTCAGGGTAGCCTGAAAACTTGATAACGAAAATAATTTTCCCTTGAAATAATAAAAAATTATTTATTTCAGGGGACTTTTTCGTATTAGCATGGTATAATGATAGCTGATTAATTATTAACAAATGTTTGAAAGGAAAACGTAATGAAGAAAAACAACGACTTTAAGCCGTACATTCCCGCTGACAGGGTACTCCCTGAGTTTACCTGGGTGTCAGTGATACTCGGAATTCTGCTCGCTGTTATTTTTGGTGCCGCAAATGCATATCTGGGACTCAGGGTAGGCCTTACTGTATCGGCATCAATACCGGCTGCTGTAATATCGATGGGTATTATCAGAATGGTTTTAAAGAGGGATTCAATTCTCGAAAACAACATGGTACAGACCGTGGGTTCTGCAGGTGAATCTCTTGCAGCAGGTGTTATATTCACAATGCCCGCAATCTTCATGTGGGCAACTGAGGGAGTATGTGAGGAGCCGACATTTATTACAATTGCACTTATTGCCCTTTGCGGTGGTGTGCTCGGTGTACTTTTCATGATTCCGTTAAGAACTGCTCTTATCGTTGAGGAGCACGGTGTACTTCCTTATCCTGAGGGAACAGCATGTGCAGAGGTTCTTCTTGCAGGTGAAAAGGGCGGTGAGAGCTCAAAGGCCGTTTTTTTAGGTCTTGGACTCGCAGCCATCTACAAGTTTATCGCAGACGGTCTCAAGCTCTTCCCAAGCGAGATTGATTTTAGCATTAAGACAAAGTCATTCACAGGCGGAGTTGGTATGGATGTCCTTCCGGCACTTGCAGGTGTAGGATATATCTGTGGCTATAAGATTTCAGGCTACATGGCAGCAGGCGGAATCATTTCATACCTTGTTCTTATCCCGGCAGTTGCCTTCTTTGGAGGCGAGGGACTCTCAAGGGTTGCCGATGCATCAGGTAACCTTCTTGCATTCAGCGCACTTGCTCCCGGACAGATCTGGAGTAACTACATCCGTTACATCGGCGCAGGCGCCGTTGCAGCGGGCGGAATCATGTCACTCATCAAGACCTTCCCTTCAATGGTATCTGCATTCCGTGAGGCTATTAAGGGCTTTGGAAGGAATGGGGATGAGGCAGTACGTACACAGAAGGATCTTCCTATGAAGTGGGTTCTTGCAGGTGTTGCTGCCGTAATCATTGTCATGGTTCTTTTACCGGCAATCCCGGTTGGCATCGGCGCAGCTGTCATGATTGCCATCTTCGGTTTCTTCTTTGCAACCGTATCCTCACGAATGGTAGGTATGGTAGGAAGCTCAAATAACCCAGTATCTGGAATGGCAATTGCAACACTTATCATTGCCACAGCCCTTTTCAAGGTTACAGGCATGACAGGAACAGAGGGTATGATTGCCGCAATCGCAGTTGGTACTGTTATCTGTATCGTAGCTGCCATGGCAGGCGATGTTTCACAGGACCTTAAGACAGGCTATATCGTTGGTGCAACTCCGATTAAGCAGCAGGTCGGCGAGCTTATCGGAACAATTGTTTCAGCTCTTGCAATCGGTGGAGTAATGTACCTTCTTAACAGTGCGTGGGGCTTTGGTTCGGCTGAAATCCCTGCACCGCAGGCATCACTCATGAAGATGGTAGTTGAGGGTGTTATGGGAGGAGAGCTTCCATGGACACTTGTTATCATGGGTGTATTCATTGCCGTTGCTGTTGAGATTCTCGGTATTCCGGTGCTTGCGTTTGCCATCGGTCTTTACCTTCCGATTCATTTGAGCCTTCCGATTTTTGCAGGTGGTATCGTCAGAAAAATCATCGAGGAAAAGAAGAAGTACGACGATGAGGAAGAGAAGAAGTCATGCGTTCAGAAGGGAGTTCTTTACTGCTCAGGCATGATTGCCGGTGAGGGTGTTATCGGAATCCTTCTTGCTGTATTTGCAGTTTTCGGAATCAACATGGATCTTTCGGGAATTTACGGCAATGCATTTGAGACAACAGGCGATGTAGTCGGATTTATTGCCTTTGCACTCATTATTGCTTCACTTGTCCTTGTTTGTAAAAGAAAAAAGGCTGCAAAATAAAAACATAAATCTTGAAAATCGTGTATAATACAAGATGCTATGAGGGTACTGCGTTTCGTAGTGCCCTTATCTTTTAAGAGGAAGAAAAGTGAAAAAGAAAGTAATATCACCTAATTATCTTGAAAAAATCCCGGAGATTAACGGAATCGGCTGGAGGCTAATGGCGGATGGCAACGTCGAGCTCGAGGTTGAGAATAAGGGCTTTTTTAACCGCCTTGCACAGAAGTTTTTTCATAAACCGAAAATAAGCTTTATTAAGCTTGATGCATACGGAAGCTTTGTATGGCAGCAGATAGACGGAAAGAGAAGTCTTATTGAGATTGGAAGAATACTTGGTGAAGAGCACGAGGGTGCTACCGAAAAGCTCTACGAAAGACTGAGTGTTTTCTTCGAGGTATTAAAGCAGAACGGTTATATCAGATGGAAATAAATTCTATGGGAGGAAAAAGTCATGCTTTCATTTGCAAGTGATTATATTGCCGGTGCACATCCGGAAATCCTTAAGCGTCTTGTTGAGACAAACCTGGTTTCACAGCCTGGCTACGGCTCAGACGAATACTGCCAGAGCGCTGCGGCTAAGATAAAGGAGGCGGTGGGCCGTCCTGATGCCGAGGTGTTCTTTCTTGTTGGCGGAACACAGACAAACCAGACTGTTATCACCACGATGATTGATAACAACGAGGGTGTCATCGCTGCCGAGACAGGCCACGTAAGCACACATGAGGCAGGTGCAATTGAGCACTGCGGCCACAAGGTAATTACGCTTCCGCAGGAAAACGGAAAGATTAAGGCATCCTCGATAAGCGAATACGTGAAGGTTTATTACGAGAACGAGTCCTTTGAGCACTGCGTGTTCCCGGGCATGGTATACATTTCCTTCCCGACAGAGTACGGAACAATCTACTCAAAGAAGGAGCTTGAGGACATTTACAGTGCATGTAAGGAAAACAGCCTTCCGCTTTTCATTGACGGTGCAAGGCTCGGATACGGTCTTGAGAGTTACGCATGTGACATGACACTTAAGGACATTGCGGCTCTTTGCGATGTTTTCTACATCGGCGGAACAAAGGTGGGAGCGCTCTGCGGTGAGGCAGTTGTCTATACACATGGCAATGCTCCGAAACGCTTTATCGGAAAGATGAAGCAGCACGGTGCACTTCTTGCAAAGGGCAGGCTTCTCGGAGTACAGTTTGACACGCTTTTCACAGATAATCTCTACCTTAATATCAGTAAGCATGCGATTGACATGGCAGAGCTTATAAAGAAGGTATTCTCTGAGAGAGGCTACAGTTTCTTTATCGATTCGCCGACAAACCAGCAGTTCATCATCCTCGACAATAAGAAGATGGCCGAACTCAGAAAGGATGTTGATTTCTCATACTGGGAGAAATATGATGACGACCATACGGTTGTAAGATTTGCAACAAGCTGGTCAACAACCGAGGAGGACATCAAGGCACTCGAGGCGCTTCTCGACAGATAAACCAGTTCAACTAAACTACTCGGCAATTGAATTGCCGTGGATTCACGCAAGACATCCTAAACAAAATTCATAATTAAAGATAAATACCCTTTTTGCCGGACAATTTGAGACGGTAAGAAGGGTATTTTGTTGATTTTTCATACAATTCAGTGCGTTAAAGCATAAAAATAAAGCCAATCCCACAAAAGAGCGTGTGGGGTGGCTTTGATACGATTATAGCACATAAACAGGGGCTTTTGTAAAGGCTTTTTGCTCTGTTTAACTATATAAAAAATATATGAAAGTACTATATCAATATGTATTTGATTAATCCAAAGAAGTGCATATAATGTGGAGTATATTTTTTGTTCAAGTAACAAAAATCATTTGTACTCATGAGTTTACTCATGTCGGTACAAAAACGTCACTCACCTGAGCTTGCTCAAAGGAGAGTGAGGTTTTTGGAACGGGAGGGCTTGCCCGTAGTACAAATGATTTGAGATGAACACTCGCATGAGTATTGAGAAAGGCGAAGCCTGGCGAAATACGAATGGTCAAAAACATATGGACAATTGTTTTGGAGTGATTCAGAAGTATTTGGCAAAATGATTTGAAAAAGAAATTAGAAGTTTTACAAATATGCCGTTAGCGGCGGAAAGGAACCCCATGAGTACGATGTCAGCAATTTACGGAGCAAAGGTTTTTGATGACAGGGCGATGAAGCAGTATCTGGCTTCTGATGTTTACAAGTCCCTTAGAAAAACAATCGACGAGGGCGAGCAGCTCGATCTCCATGCAGCAAATGCAGTAGCACTTGGAATGAAGGAGTGGGCGGTTAACCAGGGTGCAACCCATTTCACTCACTGGTTCCAGCCGATGACAGGTATTACAGCTGAAAAGCATGACAGCTTCATCTCACCTCAGAAGGACGGATCAGTAATCATGGATTTCTCGGGTAAGGAGCTCATTAAGGGAGAACCCGATGCGTCAAGCTTTCCGTCAGGCGGACTTAGAGCCACCTTCGAGGCAAGAGGATATACGGCATGGGATCCGACATCCTATGCATTCATAAAAGAGAATACACTGTGCATCCCGACAGCGTTCTGCAGCTTTAGTGGCGAGGCTCTTGATACAAAGACACCGCTTCTCAGGTCGATGGACTCACTCAGCAGGGAGGCACTTAAGATTTTAAAGCTTCTTGGAAATACCACTGCAAGAAGGGTTTCGTCATGTGCTGGCGCAGAACAGGAATACTTCCTTGTTACTGAGGAGCTTTTTGAAAAGAGACCTGACCTCAAGCTTTGCGGCAGGACACTTTTTGGAGCAAAGTCACCTAAGGGACAGGAGATGGATGATCACTACTTCGGTTCACTTAAGCCGCGTGTAAAGGAATTCATGCGTGACCTCGACAATGAGCTTTGGATGCTTGGAATCGCAGCAAAGACAGAGCATAACGAGGTAGCTCCTGCACAGCACGAGCTTGCATGTGTTTACACGGTTGCAAATGTGGCAGTTGACCAGAACCAGCTTGTTATGGAGCTTATGAAGAAGACGGCCATCAAGCACGGACTCAGATGCCTCCTTCACGAAAAGCCGTTTGCGGGAGTTAACGGGTCCGGAAAGCACAACAACTGGTCAATGGCAACAGATGACGGCATCAACCTTCTTTCAATGGGAAAGACAAGCGAGGAGAACAAGAGATTCCTTCTTTTCCTCTCAGCTGTTATTAAGGCAGTTGATGATTACCAGGATCTTCTCAGGATAAGCGTTTCATCGGCAGGCAATGACCACCGTCTTGGAGCTGATGAGGCACCGCCTGCAGTTGTATCAATCTTCCTCGGCGAGGAGCTTACAAAGATCCTTGAGGCAATTGAAAAGGACATCCCGTATGAAAAGAGCGAGGCGGTATTCATGAAGCTCGGTACTGATGTTCTTCCTTCCTTTAAGAGGGATAATACAGACAGAAACCGTACATCGCCGTTCGCATTTACAGGAAACAAGTTCGAGTTCAGAATGCCTGGCTCATCGGACAGCATTGCAGCAGCAAACGTAATGATAAACAGTGCCGTTGCAGACACACTCGCAGGCTTCTATGATGAGCTTAAGGGAGCTGAGGATATTGAGAAGGCAATCTTCGGAATAATAAAGAAAACAATCACTGAGCATAAGAGGATAATCTTTAACGGAAACGGCTATGAGGCTGACTGGATTAAGGAAGCCGAGAAGAGAGGCCTTAAGAATTACAGGACAACGGTTGATGCAATCCCGCATCTTACAGATGAGAAGAATGTGGCAATGCTCACAAGGCAGGGCGTGTTTACTGCAGTAGAGGTCGAGAGCAGAAAGGAAATCATGTTTGAGATCTACGTAAAGACTCTTGGCATAGAGCTTGAAACGGCTGTTACGATGGCAAAGAGAAGCATCGCTCCTGCAGTTTCAGGATATGCGGCAAAGCTTGCAAAGGACATGATTAAAATTAAGTCATGTGTTCCGGAGCTTAAGTGTGAGTTTGAGCGGGGGACAATTGAAAGGCTTTCGGTACTCGCTGATGAAATCATAAAGGGTGCTGAGGCAATTGAAAATAGAAAGAAGGAAATCGCAGGCCTTCCGCTTGAGGAAAAGGCGGCGGCAGTAAGCAGCGAGCTTGTACCGATGCTTGGGGCATTAAGGGC
>JAUNDA010000111.1:628-4979 GCA_030526295.1 Eubacteriales bacterium | reverse complement strand
GAAGAAGTCCATAACTTGAGGAAATTGGAAATTAAGGAAAAGTATTGAATGTAAAAAAAAGGATACCGCTACGTCGGTATCCTCATTAGCCGCGCCAGAGAAGGCTCGAACTCCCAACCTTTCGGTCCGTAGCCGAACGCTCTATCCAATTGAGCTACTAGCGCACTACGCATTTTTAAGCGCATAGGTTATTATATCAGTTTTTTTCTGAATGTCAAACAATTTTCTAAAGTTAATGAAAAGTTGTTTGAAAACGATTGAAAAAATGAACGAAACTGTTGTGAAACTTACCTGCAGGGAGGGTGTTTGCAAACGTGTTTCGAAAATTTGTTTCTTAAACGTGTTTCATAAACTTCATTCAAAAATCAGACCTTCTTGATGAGTTCCTTTAAGTCATCTACGGAAAACTCGTATTTCTTTCCGCAGAACTGGCAGTTGAGCTCGGCAGGCTTTCCTTCCTCGATTAATGTATTGAGTTCATCCTTTCCAACACTGATGAGGGCCTTCTCGACTCTTTCCCTTGAACAGTTGCAGTAGAAGGAGACATCTGTCTTTTCGTCCTTGATGTCGGGATTCATTCCCTCGAGGATGAAGTTGAGGATGTCCTCCGGACTCATTCCCTTTTCAAGCATTGAGGTTACGGGCTCGATGCCATTGAGGCGTGTCTCGAGCTTTTCTGCAATTTCATCAGGGCAGCCCGGCATGAGCTGAACCATGAAGCCACCAGCCCTTCTTACGGTATTCTCCTTGTTCATGAGAACTCCGAGTGCAACAGAGGACGGAATCTGTTCACTTGTTGCATAGTAATATGTGAGGTCGTCAGCAATCTCGCCTGAAATGAGAATTGTCTGGCCTGTGTATGGCTCCTTGAGGCCAATGTCCTTAATGACTGTGAGGACACCAAGGTCAAGCGCACCGCCTACGTCAAGCTTACCCTTGTCATTTGCAGGGAGCATAACGAGAGGATTCTGAACATAGCCCTTTACGTGGCCGTTTCTGTCTGCTGTAACTACAAGTCCGCCGATAGGCCCCTGGCAGTTAATGTTAATAGTTACGAGGTCGTCATCGTTTTTCATGTCTGCGCCCATCATGAGTGCGCCAGTCATGAGTCTGCCGAGTGCTGCAGTGGCAATCGGTGATGTACCGTGTGCCTTTCTTGCTTCCTCAACAGTGTCTGTGGTAACTGCTGCAAATGCACGGATCATGCCATCTGAGGCAGTGGCACGGATTAAATAATCGTTCATAATAATTTCTCCAGTTCTTCTTTGGTTAAGCTTCTGTACTCGCCTGGCATAAGTGTTTCGTCCAGTGCGATGGGACCGAAGCTGATTCTTTTTAAATAGGTTACGGTGAGGCCTACTGCCTCAAACATTCTCTTTACCTGATGGTACCTGCCCTCGGTAATTGTTATAGTGCAGGAGGTGGGGGTAAGGGATTCGATTTTACATGGGAGTGTCGGCTTTTCGTCTCCAATGTCAATGCCCTGCTCGATTTTTTTAATGTCCTCATCTGAAAGCTCACCGTCAAGCTCCGTGTAATATGTTTTCGGAACATGCTTTTTTGGTGAGAGGAGACGGTGTGAGAGGTCTCCGTCATTAGTGATGAGAAGAAAGCCCTCGGTGTCCTTGTCAAGTCGTCCTGCTGGGAAGAGGTCAGTGTGGGCTGATTCCTTAATGAGGTCAACCGCAAAGATTTCCTCGCCGTCTGGAATGGTTTCACCGCGTTTAAGTGAGTATTTCCTTGATGCCGAAACAATGCCTGCTGGCTTATTTAACATCCAGTATTCGAATTCACTGTAGTTAAGAGGCCTGGAGTCAAGGGTGATGATGTCATTTTTTTCATCGATTCTAAGACCGGCATCTTTTACGGGTGTGCCGTTAACGCCAATCCTTCCGCCTGCTATTATTTTTTTTACTTCAGTGCGCGTTCCAATGCCGCATTCTGCAAGGTATTTATCAAGTCTCATGAAATATAAGAATACTGCCCCTATAATGGTGTAAATTAAAAAATTAAAAGAGCCCCGAGCTCATCTTTCGAAAATTTTAAGTTGCCAAATTGACAAACAAAGCCGTAACAAACAAAGCTGTTAAAAACCAGTGTTAGTTATCTCTGTTAGATTAATGCGGCCGAAAAGATTAAGTCAGTCAATTGTAGCCTAGAAAAATATTACGCCAGAAAAATATTATAGCACATAGAGTACAAAAAAGTTTCGGTTTTTGTTATAATAACAAAAATACTTTAAAATAGGGGGAACTGCAATGGCATACGCTGATGATGTATTCATAAAGATGTGCAGGGACATTATTGATAACGGAACAGATACCACGGGAGAAATCGTAAGGCCCCACTGGGAGGACGGAACACAGGCATATACCATCAAAAAGTTCTGTGTTGTTAACCGCTATGACCTGAGAAAGGAGTTCCCGATTTTAACGCTCAGGAGAACTGCGCTTAAGAGCGCGACTGACGAGCTTTTGTGGATCTGGCAGAAAAAGTCCAATAACATCAATGACCTTAATTCTCATATCTGGGATGAGTGGGCTGACGAGACTGGTTCAATCGGTAAGGCATATGGCTACCAGATGGCCCAGAAGCACCAGTACAAGGAAGGCATGTTCGACATGGTTGACAGGGTTATCTGGGATTTAAAGCATAACCCTTATTCAAGAAGAATCATGACAAACATCTATAACTTCCAGGACCTCCACGAGATGAACCTCTATCCATGTGCATATTCAGTTACCTTTAACTGCACAAAGGACAATGAGTCAGGAAAACTCGTGCTCAACACAATCCTAAACCAGAGGTCTCAGGACGTGCTCGCTGCCAATAACTGGAATGTGGTGCAGTATTCCGTGCTCACACACATGATGGCACAGGCATGCGACATGATAGCAGGTGAGTTTGTGCATGTTATTGCAGACTGCCATATCTATGACAGACATGTTCCGATTATTGAGGAGCTTATTAGCAGAAAACCGTTTGATGCACCAAAATTCTGGATTAATCCTGAGGTAAAGAATTTCTATGACTTCACACCGGATGACGTCAAGGTTGAGGGATATCAGTACGGAGAACAGATAAAGGGGATACCGATCGCAATATGATAACAATTGTAAATGTAAATGAAAGCTGGGGAATCGGAAAGGATAATGACCTTCTCGCAAATTTCCCGGAGGATATGAAGTATTTCAGGGAAAAGACACGCGGAAAGATTATTGTCTGCGGTCTTAACACACTTAAGAGCTATCCAGGAATGAAGCCGCTTAAGGGAAGAATCAACATCGTGCTCACAGAGGCTCTTGACATGATTCCGATGGAATCTATTAAGGCTTGTGACTGCTATGTGGATGACCTTGCAAAGGCATCAGATACTGCATTCATGACAACACCGGGTGCAACAGTGATGATTGCCGTGACAAACCTTTACGACCTTCTTGACATCGTTAGTCTCTTTAACGGTGACGATGTGTTTGTATGCGGCGGGGCAAGTGTTTACAGACTGCTGCTTCCGTACTGTGACAAGGCGCTTATTACAATAAATGACTGTAAGCGTGAGGCTGATACCTTCTTCCCGGACCTTACAAAGGAGGAGGGCTGGGAGCTTAGCAATGAGGGCGAGCTTCTGGAGTCAACAACAGGCATCAAGTACAGATTTAACACGTATACAAACAAGAATGCGTAAATCTGAGAAAAGCCGGTTACATTATTAGTATTCAAAACTGCATCAAAATCTGAATGCGTTTGTTATATTCAAAATTAGATGCGTAGGACTCATAAATATTAATGCGTAAGATTCATTTTGAGACAATCGATTCAACGAACACATATGCAAAGAGCCTTCCTTCGGGGGAGGCTCTGCTTATTACTGCCGACGAGCAGACAGGCGGCAGGGGAAGGCACGGAAGAAGCTTTTCCTCTGTTAAGAATAACGGCCTATACATGACCTACAGGATGCCTGTCGGAAAAAAGGCTGAGGAGGCGCTTTTTATTACAATACTTACGGCTGTTGCGGTTTATGATGTTTTGTCACGGTATGCAGATGGATTAAGCATAAAGTGGGTTAATGACATCTACCACGGTGACAGGAAGGTGTGCGGAATCCTCTGCGAGGCAGTGACCGATTTTAAGACGGGCATCATGACGGACTGCATTATCGGGATAGGCATTAACCTCAATGCTGACATAAGCCTGATGCCAGAGGAGTTAAAGGGTAAGGCGGGTGCACTTTTAATCGATAAGCCTAAGGATGAGCTGGCAGACGAGATAGTTGCTGAAATCGACAGGCTTATGACACTGCCATTTAACGAGGTGCTTAATGTTTACAGGGAGCACCAGTACCTGATGGGAA
>JAUNDA010000111.1:0-612 GCA_030526295.1 Eubacteriales bacterium | reverse complement strand
GACGAAAACGGCGAGACCATATGCGGGGTTGTTACCGGAATCGATGACGAGGGACACCTTCTTGCGGGCGGCCATGTACTTGACTCGGGAATGGTCTCGGTGGTATTATAAAGACGGTGTACGGAGTTTCCGGAAAGGAAGCTTCATGAAATTAAATCTCAAAACGATATGTATAGCAGTTGGTGTTGTGGCATCGGCTGCTTTTTATGTGCTTACGGGAGAGGGAAGCGGTGGTGGCGGACCTGGTGGTTCTTTTTTTGGCGGCGACTCTGGGGTGATATATTGTAGCTTGGCGAAGGGGCAGGGAGATGGTTCCTCGAATCAGGGCGGTAACGTGGGAGCGGGCGGATTCTCTGGCGGAGGTCTTTTTGGACTTTTTGGGAAGGCTAAGTCTGGTGATACTGGAGGTGCGACGGGAATCGGATACGGAACAGGTGTGTCCGGAGCGGACGGAGCCAATGGTGTAGGTGGATGCGATGGCAATGGTACAAACGTTGGAAACGGCGGAGCCGGTGGTGACATTAGTGTCGGTGGTGCCGGTGGATACGTCGGAAATGGTGCAAACGGCGGAAACGGTAGTGCCGATGGATACGGTGGAAATGGTGTAGCTGG
>JAUNDA010000020.1 GCA_030526295.1 Eubacteriales bacterium | reverse complement strand
CGGCTGTAGATTCAGGGTGGGTCCATGCCACCTTTACTGCTACCCTGCGGTTACACAGCTACTTTTACCACCTTTGGTGATGACAGTGTTTTTGCCTCGGAAACATCCGTGCTGCCTTTGTACTTTCTCAGGATGTTGTATGCCCCGACGGCGTCGGCATTCCAGACGTTTCCGCCCTCACTGTAAAGACCGCGTTCCACGCGGTTTTTCTTTTGGGCGTTTTCCCCGGAGACAGTCCCTGATAACGGACTGCACTGGCTGGTCCATGCCTCGTTCTGCCTGACGGGTGTAATGCCCCTCATCTTAAGCTTATACTCAAGCATCTGATAAATCACGGCATACGGAAGCTGGTGCAGCTTCTGGTTTGTCACCGCACCAAGGTCGTTGTCTTTCCTTATTCCCGTGATGTCTCCCATCACCACCGTATGGATGTCATTATTTTTACAGTACTCCGCGATGAAATGAGTCATCTTGTGAAGGTAGTCCCTCACACAGTTATGCTTCTTCTCATGGAGCATTTTTAGGTGTTTTGATGTTTTTGGGTACTTCACGCCCTTTGCAGACTGCTGCCTTCCCCACTGGGACTGTATCCGCGCAATCTCCCTGTCGTATTTCTGGCAGATGCTTAAATACCTTCTGCCGATGATGAAGCTTCCGCCGGTGCTGTCAAGGCAGGTCATGAGGTTGTGGAGCCCGAGATCCACGGAGAGGTATTTCCCGTTGTCGGGTAGCACCGTTACGTCAGGGATCTCATATATCGCTATAAGCCTTACGCTTCCGTCCGCCCCGGGCGGGTACAGCTTTATCTGCTTTATGGTTTCCATGCCGCCGAAAATCCCGTTTTCGACAAAAAGGTAGTTTTCATGGATGCCATAGACTTCAGCCATGTGCGCCTTAAGCTGCTTTGGAAGTGACAGTCTTACGGTATTGCTTTCCCTGTCATGCACGATGCCGTTCTGCATGTACGTGACTGCCATTCCCTCCTGCTTGAACCTCGGGGGATTGGGGTTTTCTATTCCTCCGGTCTTGAGCAGTTTGTAAAACGACTTCCAGCCCTTGTCAAGGAGCTTGCAGACCTCCTGTGCCGTCTGGCTCGGGAGTGACCTGTACCACATGCTGTCCTTGTGCGCCTTCTTCTGGAAGTACCAGTCCGGATACTCCGCAAGGCCGAGTTCCTTATAGTTCCTCCGCTCGTAGTTGCACTCGTTCCAGAGCTTGGATGCCGCATAGCACATGTGTCCCAGGATGTTCGACTGCTCCTTATTCAGTTGTATCCCTGTTTCCCTTGACAGCAGCATGTTTGCCCCTTTCTAGTATGCCTTGCCCTGGTGTTCGATGTAGCGCCGTATGTTTTCCTCCGAAACGGAGCCTATCGTCTCCACGTAGTACGAGTGGTTCCACAGCTGTCCCTTCCACAGCCCTTCCCTTATCCCCGGATACCTTTCAAACAGTTTCCTGCCCGTTATTCCCTTAAGGTATTTCACGATGTCCGTGATGGAGAGCTTCGGGGGCCCCGACACGAAGCAGTGGACGTGGTCGCATTCCCCGCACTCGAAAAGGTGCACGGTGAAGCCCTTGTCCGCGGCTATCTCCTGCACCAGTTCCTTAAGATATGCTTCGATCTCGGCGGTGAGTATCTTCCTCCTGTGTTTGACCGTCCATACCACATGGTAGTTGATGTTGCATACGGATGTCCTGTAATGTATTAGGTTGTTCTTCATACACATAGTATACCACATTTGTGGTCTTTTGGCAAAGGAAAAGCGGGCGCCGGCCCGCCTTTTTGCGCTTTCATCTCGGCAATTGAATTGCCGAGGATTCCCGCTTGTTGTCCTAAGTCTGGAGATGAGATAGTAGCCGAAGGTTCCCATCGGCTTTGCAGAATAGAGGACTTCGCCTGTACGTGATTCCCTGTAGGTTGTTCCCGTCAGAAGGTCAATCTCACCGCGCGTAAGGCTGTCGTAGAGGTTCTCCCAGCTGTCCTCGACGTATTCGTAGGTCCAGCCTGTATAATATGCTATCTCCTGCAGATAGTCGTAAGAGTAACCGTAGTTTTCGCCCTTAAGTCCATGGCTGAATTCCGTGCCGTTAAACCATCCAACCCTTACAACCTTGGTTCCGGCTGTTTTCTCCTGTGCGGCAAATGCAGTGGTCACGGGAAGTGCCACGATAATCATACATATACATAAAACGAGCGTCATTAAACGCTTTTTTATTTTTTTAAGAAGCATACAATACCTCCGGGTAAACATCATTTAGTAATGGTTTTGATATGCCATATCGCAAAAAGCCGATATGTGTTTTTATTATATCACCTTTTGAGCCATGTTTTAAAGTGCTGCATTTTTTGTTTTGGGTATTTTTTCAGCATACAACGTCCCGATTAAAGAATTCTGGTTATAGCATTGGCATAAATCTGCATATTTAAGACTCAATACAACAAAATTTAAAAGCCCGGTCAATCGAGCCTGTTGCCTCCTACACGAGATTACCATTCGTGATAAATCTAGTAGGCTGTCTCCTACTCGATAACCTTTCTGGATAAAAAAAGCCCCATGCACTAGCACAGGGCATTTAAGCTTTAAAGCAACCTTTTTCTCTTTTTTGCTTTTCCGAAGGCTTTAGGTAAATAAAGTTATTTATACCATAGAGGCCTATCAGTTAATATCGGACAGTTAACCGCGAAGAAGGAGCTCCTTTTCAATTATTTCACCATTTCTAAGGTACACCCTCGGAACCCTCTTGCTTACGGCACATGTGAGCTCATACGGAATTGTGCCTGCCTTTGAGGCCATAACCTCAATCGGGTTATGCTTTCCAAAAATCTCAACATCGCTTCCGACATCTACACCCGGCTTATCAGTAAGGTCAATCGTCGCCATATCCATGCAGATTGAACCGCACTGGCTGACAGGTCCCTCAGAGGTCATGAGTGTACAGTTGTTTGAAAGGCACCTGAAGAAGCCATCCGCATAGCCATAGGGAATCACTCCCATACGTGTCCATTTGTTTGTCCTGTACCTGCAGCCGTAACCAACATAGGTACCCTCCGGATAATACTTTATCGTGCTGACATTTGTCTTAAGAGTCATGACAGGCTTAAGACCAAGGCCCTCTGCAAACTCACCATATCCGTAAAGAAGGAGTCCGGGTCTAACCATATCTAGCCAGGTTTCAGGATAATTTGCCACTGCACCTGTATTGGCACAGTGCCTTATGGCAAACGGAACACCAAGCCTTTCCTCGCAGCTTTTTATTACATCCGTAAAGAGTCCGAACTGCTTTTTCGTATAGGCTATACTATCATCGTCAGCTTCATCCGATACGGCAAAGTGAGTAAATATTCCTTCTGCATAAAGCCCCGGGAGACCGCAGCTTTCACATATACCGTCTATGCCGGTTTCAAAGTTTTCATTGTCACAGAGGAAACCCAGTCTCGACATGCCGGTGTCAACCTTCACATGGATTTTGAGAATTCCGCCCTCAGCTACTGCAGCCTCGCTGTATTCTATAGCCTTTGCCCTGCAGGTTACTGCCTGGGTAATTCCATAGCGGATAAGCTGTGAAACCTGCTCCTTTGGCGTATGGCCGAGGATGAGAATTGGCATCGTGATTTCGTTATGCCTAAGCTCAATAGCCTCGTCAATGTTACTTACGGCGAGGTAATCTGCGCCAAGCTCCTGCATGAGACGGCTCACCTGAACAGAGCCGTGTCCGTACGCATCGGCCTTTACAACAGCCAGAAACTTGGTTTTGCTTCCTATTCTTTCACGAAGCTTTAAATAATTATTCTTAAGGGCATCGAGATCAATCTCGGCCCACGTTCTCTTTAATGTGGATTCCATTATTCCTTCTCCTTGGAATGTAATTATATCCGTTTAAAAAATATTTATCAAATGTCATTTAAAAAGCTTTTGATATGACGCTTATGGCCAAAATGGGAAAAAGCCTTGAAAACACTTAAATAAAAGAAGCCATGTACAGGGGGAGCGTGATGATTCCATCCTCGCCCACCCCTATGTTGCCGTCGGCGAGCTTATGGCCAAACCCAATATCCTTATTCTTCATTATGGATATGAGAGAGGTCGCCTTTGTATTCCCGCTTTTTACTTCTATCGGAACCGGCATGCCCTCCTTTTGAATGATAAAATCCAATTCCTTTTTAGCCGTGTCATTCTTATAAAAATACAGATTGTATCCATTTTTATAAAGTGCATCCGCGACCGCGCATTCATAAATCCCGCCCTTTGAATTTCCAGACAGGGTGTTTTCCACAATCTGCTGTTTCATAGAAAAATCCTTCATAGCCATAAGCAGAGACAAATCCGTGGTATATGCCCTGAAGAAATCATCCCTCGCATAATCATCAAGGTCAAATTTCACATCGGTCACCGTTCTGCACAAATGAACCATGTCGGCACGCTTTAACCATTCTATGCTTTGGTAATACTTCTGTGCCCTTCCGCCATGTTCAACCTCTTTGTACTGGAATTTATGGTTTTCCTTGTCAAGTAGCTGCCTGGCCAGGGACAGGTAGCACTTTTCCGCCTTTATCTTTTCTTCAGCCGTAGCATAGTGGGCAATGTCATACTGGTAGCCCTCGAGAAGGCTTCTCTGTATCCTGTCAACCTCCCTGAAATCCCTTGTATCAACAAACTTCTGCACCACCTCAGGCATACCGCCAGTAGCAGTGTACTGCCTGTAATAGTTCATCATTTGTGAATGAACAGCCTCCGGGACTGGCTTTAATGAATCCAGGAACCCCTTAAGATATCCGATCATCTCATCAGGAATGCCCATCGCCCAAAGAAACTCCTCAAAATCAAGCCCATACATGTGAATATAGTCCACATATCCCACCGGATAAGATGATGCGCGTTTATAATCAATTCCAAGAAGTGAACCAGACGCGATAACATCATATCTGTTATCCATTGCCCAAAATTTGAGTGATGTCACCGCCTCACTGCACTCCTGGATTTCGTCAAGAAAAATAAGTGTTTTTCCAGGGATTATTTTTTTGTCAGGAAAACGAAAACGCATGGCCATCACCATATCATCAACGGTAAGGTCACCCGAAAAAACCTGCATGGCTGATGGCATCTGCTTAAAGTTAATCTCCACACATTCCTCAAAGCATTCCTCGGCAAGTCTCTCTATTACGAATGTCTTTCCTATTTGTCTGGCACCACGAACAACGAGGCATTTCTTATCCCTCGTTTTTACCCATTCCCTTATTAAATCCGTCGTTTTTCTTCTTAACATTGAGCACCACCATTCTTTTGCAAAGCTTCCAAATCAACATTTTGGAATACTAAAATGTGCGTTTCATCAACATTTTGGAATATTATAACACGATTTATGGAATTTCAAAAGACTTTTACGCAAACAAAAAGCAGCCAGGCCCGTGAATGAACGGGTTGGCTGCATAGTTTAATACTTTTTCAAGTTCGTGAATCGCCTTCAGGATGTTCTCCCTCACAGCATCGTCCCCAAAGCCCTTATGCTTACATATTTGTTTTGTGAAAGCTTAATCAGAGAGGGCGGCTTTGACGGCGGCCTCAGGATGGATGACTGCGGTGTCAAAAACGGGGAGTGCCGAATTGTCCGAAGAGATGAGCATACCGATTTCAGTACAGCCAAGGATTACTCCCTCGGCTCCTGCTGCCTTCATATCCTCAATAACCGACTCATAGTAGTGCCTTGACTCCTCCTTAATAATGCCAAGGCAAAGCTCCTTAAAGATAATGTCATCAATCCTTGTAATCGCCTCACTATTAGGGACAAGTACCTCAATTCCCCTTGCGGTAATCCTGTCCTTAATGAAGCCCTCGGTCATTGTGAACCTCGTACCAAGAAGTGCCACCTTTTTATATCCCTTTTCAATAATCGCATCAGCCGTGGCATCGGCGATATGGATAAAAGGAATGCTGACGCGTGATGCAATACTGTCTATTACTATATGCAGCGTGTTTGTGGCAAGAACGATAAAGTCAGCACCACCCTTTTCAAGCCTTACTGCAGCGTCGCCTAAAATTCTGGCAACGTCGTCCCATTCGCCTGCCGACATATGAGACTCAACCTCTGCAAAGTTTACGCTGTAAAGAAGAAGCTTTGCGGATGAAAGTCCTCCACATGCCTCCTTAACACGCTCGTTCATTATCTGATAATACGTAACAGTGCTTTCCCAGCTTGTGCCGCCGATTATTCCAATTGTTTTCATAGGTTTCTCCTGTCCTTGTGGCTTTTGTCTTATGGCTTACGGCTCGTTATTCAGTTCTTCCTGAAAATCCTTGAAAGCTGAACCATGAGTTCCTTTACATTGATGGGCTTTGCCACGTGACCATTCATGCCGCACCTCATGGCTTCCCTTCTATCCTCCTCAAAGGCATTAGCGGTAACGGCCACAATCGGTATTGATGCCTTTTCGCGGTTGTTCATCTTTCTTATTGCTACAGCAGCCTCGTATCCGTTCATGTTTGGCATCTGGATGTCCATGAGTACAACATCATAGTAGCCAGCCTCAGCGGCCGCCAACATGTCACAGCAGATTTTTCCATCCTGAGCATGCTCAACCTCAAAGCCTGCCTCCTTAAGGATTTCGGTCGCAATCTCTGCATTAAGCTCATTATCCTCCGCAAGAAGGATTCTCTTTCCCTTAAACACCTCTGGATTAACTGTGCGGTCCTGACTTCCAAAAATGTCATCGTGTGATGCAATTCTGTGTTCCGCTGTAATCGTAACAACAGTTCCCTCACCCTTATGGCTCTTAATGTCAATCGTACCACCAACCAGGTCAATGATTTTCTTTACGATCGGCATACCAAGTCCTGTTCCTTCAATTTTGGCATCTGTTGTATTGTTTTCCCTGGCAAAAGGCTCGAAAATATGCGGTAGGAAATCCTCATCCATACCTATACCATTATCCGTGAGGGTTGTCTTAAGGATGATTTTGCCCTCCTTTTCAGACGGAAACTCCTCCACAAGAAGGTGAATCCTGCCTCCTGGATTTGTATATTTTAAGGAGTTTGAAACAAGGTTCATATAGAGTTCCCTTGTTTTTGGCATGTCGGCAAAAACATACTCGTGCTGAATCTTAAGCTCTGTAGTAAACTCGATGTTTTTGCTTTCCATCATATCAGCGAAGATGGAATTAAGGCCGTCGCAGAACTGGTAAATGCTTCCGGCAGTCTCCTCAACCTCAATATTTCCCTGCTCAATCCTTGTCATCTCAAGGACGTTATTGACGATGGACACAAGCACATCGTCCGCATTCTTCATCTTATCAAGATAATCCTGTCTCTTTTCAGGGTCATCCTGGTGCTTTTCGAGAAGGTCCCTGTAGCCTGTAATGGCATTGAGCGGTGTACGTATGTCATGTGACATATTGAAGAGGAAGTCAGTCTTAGCCTTGTTTGCCTTCTCTGCCGCCTCAAGTGCATCAAGCTCCCTCATCTTTGATTCGTGAATTGAACGAGTGGCAAAGATGACATGTGCAAGTTCGCCATTTTCATCATGTCCCGCATCGATAAATGCAGCCTGCCTCCACATTGGTTTTTCTGATCCGTCCAGAGTCTTAAAGATGGTGCTCTTAAACTCGATTGTAATGCACTTTTCGTCCTTCATTCGCTCATTAAGCGTTGAAAGGTCAACGAATTCACGAAGCACCTCCCTGTCCTCGGGTCTTGCCATGTTGTTGACAAAGAAATTGAGTCCGCCGCTTGCACCCTTAAACTCACTCACATGCTTTCTGATGTCCTCCTCGCAGGTAATCTCGAGATAGCCGTCGGTACGAAGGTCGATATAGTACATTGCACTGTAGATTTCCCCGAGCGAGTGGAAAACGCTCGAGCTGTCATCCTTAAGCCTCTTGTGTGCCATCTCCCTCTCTGCCATATGGTGTGTCTGGATAAGCACATATATAAGCACGAGTGCAAAGGTCGTAGTAACAAAAAGAAGCTGTTCTGCGCCAAAAAATACTGAGCTAATGCTTGTGATAAGCGGGAGTAAAAGAACAAACAGAATAAGTGCAGTATTATCGTGTCCAAGTTCTCTTGCCTTCATCATGATAAGTATGAAAATATAGATGACCGTGAGAAGATAGAGGGCATTCACAAGAACAGATGTTCCTCCTGTAACAGTGACAATACCGCCTGCTACAGAGACGATTCTTCCAGTAAATCCCCTTATTACCTGGTAAATGAATGTACCGGAGAAAACAATCGTTGGATAAATGAAAAACCTCTTTTTGATTGTGGTATGCTCTGATATAAGGTAATACCAGTACCACACTGACGCACACAGAGTAAGCGAGCCAACACTGTATGACAGTGTCCAAAGGAGCAATATAAGTGCGTCCGGATATCCCGGACCGTAAATCTTATAGCAGCCTAAGTCTGCCAGCGTGCACACAAGGTTTGTGGCAAAAACGAAAATCAACACGTTTGTGCTCTTAGACCTGTTTTTCTTTATAAATAAACCAAGCATTACAATAAGCATCATAAAGACGCTCATCACTTCGGCTGCAATTACAACACTTTCTTGAAACATCAGAATATCCCCTTAGTTAACTGATTTTCCTGTCTTTCAATCATTCACAGGCAATTCAGTTTAAAATCAATCCATTTACAATCCGCCGCTACTGCAGACAGTTTAATCCATGTTCAAAATCCCCCATACTAATGGGGCACAATACAGAGTTATTTTACCATAGTATTTCTCTTCTTGTGAAGTGTCGCAGGGCTGCTTGTCTGTATTTTTTTCTGCCATCTCCTGCAACCTTCAGAAGTGTGCGGGGCGCATTATTAGTAATTCATATTTATTACCATTATTGTAATATTTATTCTTGACAAACAGTGTGGGGATGCATATAATGGGGGCAACTTGATTAGTAACCTTCCTCACCACCGGGTGAGGGGAAAAAGGTATTCCGAATCTACCGTAGGTACGGCATGCAGTGCATGTTATAAGGCAGATTCTGAATATCTTTTTTGTTTATAAGGGTAAAACAACAATTAATCACAGCCTTAACCGTACCAGTCTGGCTGCAGCTTGACTTAAAATGATGGGAGGTAATAACGATGTATATTGATCCTTTTAAGGTAGAGGAATGGATGAACGCATGGGAGGTGGGTGCAAAATACAACATCGCCGAAACATGTGTGGATTCGATAAATATGAATCAGCTTTTTGATCTGACAGGTGAGGATAAGGACACCTTCTTAAAGAAGCTTTGCGAAAAGAGACTTAGCTACGGTGACATCGAGGGTCTTCCCGAATTCCGTGAGGGGGTCTGCAGTCTTTACAAAACGATGGGAATCGAAAACATCGTGCCTACACACGGTGCATCGGGTGCCAACCACCATGTCTTTTATTCTCTCATTTCCAAGGGAGACCGCGTGGTAAGCATCATGCCGACATACCAGCAGCTTTACTCAATTCCAAAGTCATATGGTGCCGATATGCAGATTCTTAAGCTAAAGAAGGAAAACAACTACCTTCCTGACCTTGAAGAACTTAAAAAGCTTGTAACACCAGGCACAAAAATGATATGCATCAATAACCCAAATAACCCGACGGGTGCGCTGATGCCTGAGTCACTCCTTAAGGAAATTATTGAGATTGCAAAATCCGTAGGTGCATGGATTCTCTGCGATGAGGTTTACCGCCACCTATCCCAAACCGATGAGTGGTGTCCTTCTGTAGCAGACCTTTATGACAAGGGAATTTCTGTTGGAAGCATGTCAAAGGTCTTCTCTCTTGCAGGAATAAGGCTTGGATGGATTGCAACCCGAGACAAGGCTGCCGTAAAGTCATTTCTTTCGCACCGCGACTATAACCTCATAAGCTGCGGCGTCTTTGATGAAATGCTTGCCGCAGTGGCACTCAAACATAAGGACAAGACTCTTAATAGAAGCTGTTCCATAGTACGAGAAAACCTCGTAATCCTTGATGAATGGGTAAACAGCGAGCCGCATGTAAGCTACGTAAAGCCACAGGCTGGAACAACCGCCCTTGTTTATTACGACCTTGACATACCCTCATATGAATTCTGTGAGGAAATGTACAAGGCAACGGGTGCCTTCGTAACTCCGGGAGACTGCTTCGAGGAGCCCCACAGCATGCGTATAGGATATGCATACGGAAAAGAGGACCTCATAAACGGGCTTAATGCAATAAGCGAATTCATAAAAATAAAGACTAAATAATCCGACAGTAATCAGATATCCATTACAAAAACCAGCCAAAAAGCAAAAGGAGAATCAAAATGCCTAAATTAAGCGACAGGGTAAATACATTTACAGATTCTGTTATTAGGAGAATGACGAGAATTAGCGATGAATACGATGCCATAAATCTCTCGCAGGGATTTCCTGACTTTGATCCGCCGAGGGAGCTTCTTGACGCACTCGCAAAGGTAGCCTACGCAGGCCCACACCAGTATTCCGTCACCTTCGGGGCCCCTAACTTTAGGGAAGCACTCGCAGGAAAGGTATCAAGGACACTTGGCAGGAAAATAAACCCAGAAACAGAGCTTTGCATTACTTGCGGCGGAACCGAGGCCATGATGGCGGCGATGATGACAGTCTGTAACCCCGGCGACAGGGTAATGGTATTCTCGCCATTTTATGAAAACTATGGTGCCGATGCAATTTTGTCAGGTGCCGACCCGATATACATCCCGCTTGTGCCACCTGAATATAACTTTGATATAAGGCTTATCGAGGACGGCTTTAAGAGCGGTGCAAAGGCAATAATCATATGTAATCCGTCAAACCCGTGTGGCAAGGTATTTTCAAGGGAGGAGCTTGCTGAAATAGGCAGCCTTGCACTTAAATATGATGCGTTTGTAATCACTGACGAGGTTTATGAGCATATGGTCTATGCACCAAATGTGCATACGGCAATGGCCTCACTTCCGGGAATGTTTGAAAATACGATTACCTGTAATTCACTGTCCAAAACCTACTCCATCACAGGCTGGAGGCTTGGGTATTTATGCGGTCCCGAATGGGTGATTGAGAATGCAAAGAAGGTTCACGACTTCCTTACGGTAGGCGCAGCGGCACCACTTCAGGAGGCAGCCGCCGTGGGGCTTAGCTTTCCAGAGTCCTACTATGAGGACCTTAATAAGCTCTATACCAAAAAGCGAAACTATTTCCTAAAAGGACTCGATGGCATCGGCCTTAAGCATAACGAGCCACAGGGAACATATTTTGTAATGCTTGACATAAGCGACTTCCTGAAGCTGCCGCAGTTTAAGGGCTATTCAGACCTTGAGTTCTGTGAATGGATGATAAAGAACATAGGAGTTGCCGCAGTCCCAGGTTCAAGCTTTTTCCGTGAGCCTGTAAATAACCTCATACGTCTTCACTTCGCTAGGCAGCAAAGCACACTTGACGAGGCACTTAATAGACTTGGGAAAATGGCTGAACTTCTGGAGGAACAGAAATGACAGGAATGGGCCCCCAGGCAATATAGCTGCCCAAAGTCTTCTACATTCAGCCTTCGGCCTATGACATAAGCTTCTGAATTACTATATATAGACAATAAAAGAACCGCCCTTTCACTTCAATTTCTGTGAATTGGCGGTTTTGTGTTTTTAAATCATTCCTATACTTTTGTGTTTTTGTTTACCGGCTTCCATCAATCGTCATATAGCCATTTCAACGGGTATCATCCCTTATCTCAGTCATCCTCCATACTACGCTTTGATGCAAAGTGCATCTTGTCAAACTGGATAATCTGGCTGGCATATAGGCCGGAGTTTCCCGAAAGTACGAAGCATATTACACATATGAGGCCAAACAAATATACATTTGTGCCTCCAAACATTTCAATGCTTAATACAATTGAGGTAATCGGGGAATTTGTTACGCAGCAGAAAAGGCCGATAAGCCCCAGTGCTCCCGCAAAGCCCGGGTCAAGACCAAGAAGACCTCCGAATACACAGCCAAAGGTTGCCCCGATACAGAAGGTGGGAACAATCTCTCCTCCCTTAAAGCCTGCTGCAAGCGTTACAGCTGTAAAAAGCAGCTTAAGAATGAATGAATACCACTCGGCATTACCCGAAACTGCCGCAAGCGCCATATCCATTCCGGCACCGTTAAAGCGCTGGTTTCCAGCTACCATGGTCATTCCGATGATTATAGCTCCTCCGATGACAATGCGAATCCACTGGTTCGAAATAAGCTTCTTTGCCACATGCTCAGCCTCATGGAAGAAAAAGCACATGAAAATTCCAAGGATTGCGATTCCAACAGCAAGGAGAAGGTATGGCACGGCATTTGTCAAATCAAGAGCAAATACCGTATTAAGTATATGCTGCTCCGGATGTACCCCGAACATTCCTGATACGCGTGATGCAATATAGGATGAAAGGAAACACGGAAGCAGTGCCGGCGAAAAAACAGTTCCAACTGAAACGAACTCCATACAGAAAAGCATTGCCGTAAGAGGCGTACCGAAAAGGCCCGCAAACACAGCACTCATTCCTGCCATGACAAGAGTCTTTCTCTCGTTTGTATTAAGCCTTAATAACCTTGCCACAAGCGAAGCCATTGAGCCGCCAAGCTGAAGGGCCGCACCCTCGCGTCCCGCGCTTCCTCCGAAAAGATGCGTCATGGCTGTCGAAACAAATATCGCAGGTGCAACTGCGGGACTTACGAAGCTGCCCTCAAGCGTTGCATCGATAATCTCGTTTGTGCCCTTGTTGCCGCTAAGCTTAAGCACCCTGTAAAGTGCAATGGTCAGGAGACCGCCTATTGGAAGCAGAAATATAAGCCACGGGTTTCCTGCACGAAGCATTGTCACAAAATGAAGGGTATGATGAAAAAGCGCACCGAGAATTCCGCCCAGTACTCCCATCACAATGCCAAACAGCGCCCATTTTAAAAATGAGACGCTGTAATCGGTTACATATTTAAATTTTCCACAAACTGACATTACTTTTCTTTCCTAATCAGACATGCATCACTGAAAGAGCTGAAGCAATTGACTGAATGCACTCCTCACAGCTCTCACGGTTTCTCAGGCAGTATTCCTGGAAAAGGGCATCAATAACAACAAGCTGGGCAACCTTCGCCTGAACTGAACCAAACTGGAACGGGCTCTCATTTGAACCACAGCGAAGCACAACATCGGCAAGCTTTGCAGCAGGTGACTTTTCAAAGCGTGTTACAAGTATGATCTTAATGCCACGCTGACGTGCGAGCTCGAGAACCTGAAGTCCGTTTGTTGTAGCGCCCGAATATGAAAACTGAATGATAACCCCGTTTGCATCCATTGTTGCAACTGCGAGACTCTGCATATGTGCATCAGAAACTGCTGAAAACTTACTTGTTACCGTGGAAAACTGGTGTGAGCATTCCGAAGCCATAATCATTGAACCGCCTGAACCGATACAAAGAACAGACGGAGCTGCTTCAATCATCTCAACAGCCTTTGTTATTAAATCAAGGTCCATCAGGTCAAGCGTCTGCTTTACCGCATCAGTTGCCATTCTGCCTGATTCCTGTAATCTTCCGGCAAGGGTATCCATTGACAGTGGTTCCTCTTCCTTTGGAATCGGAGCAGCAGATCTTCTGGCAAGCTCGATTTTAAAGGCATTGAAGCCCTTCAGTTTAAGACGTCTGCAAAATCTTGACACAGTCGCCTCAGCTACACCGCACTCATCAGCCAGCTGTGTGATTGACATATACTGTACCTGGGAGTTGTTTTTAAGCACATAGTCGGCTACTCTTCTCTCCGCCCCCGTCAGCTGGTAATAGGAGGCACCGATGCGCTCAAGAATATCGATGTTTTGTTCGTTCATAAGTGTGTCTCCTTTAATATATTTTGAAACATGACTGTAATAATACAAAACGCATTTGATTAACCGGCAGAAATTCCGGCACATATTTCAATAGAAAATATCATAACAGTGGCCGAAAACTATTTCAAGAAAAATTTGACGATTGAAAAATTTTTCCGTCTTTTAAGGATAATTAATGACACAACTAAAAAACTGTAATACAATACCCCAAAAGAAGGGAGTCACAATGTTTCGAAATTTATTAAAGCCCGACAGTGGACTTATGATTACAATGACCCAGATCTCGGATGTAATTTTCCTGAGTCTTTTCTGGATATTAGGATGCATTCCGGTTGTCACCGTGGGAACCGCGTGCGCCGCACTCTATGATTCCGTTTACAGAGCCTTCAGGTGTGATGAAAAGCACAGCTGGCAGCGTTTCCTCAATGTATTTAAGGAAAACTGGAAAAAGGGTCTTTTGCCCACACTTATTTTTCTTCTTTTCATTTTTATTATTGTACGTGTGGTCATAAATATCTGGAATGGGGCAGCCTATGGACAGGTAAGCATGCTTATGTTTGCGGGGGTTGCCTTTATTGCGGTTGTATTAATCGGAATCCTTTCCTTAATGTTTCCGATGTTTTCAAGGTTTGACAACAGCACGGGAGTTCTTATTAAGAATACTTTCGTTCTTGGCTTTGCAAATCTCCCGAGGACTATTATTCTCGGACTACTGAACACGTTGACAGCATTCCTCTGTATGAGGTTCGTTTTCCCGATGTTTTTCCTTCCTGCTCTTTCATCTCTTATCTCAACACTGCTCATTGAGCCGGTCTTCAAGCCGTTCATGCCTGAGGAAAAAGACTGAATGTGAAAATTCTTTTCATTGACAACTAATTAACGCAGTCCCTTCACGGGACTGTTTTTTTGTTCATAAATAGCCACAATGTACCTATTTTTGAAATTTCAGTCCCAATCCGTTATTTTTCGGTTGAATTTCGTGAAAATTTCTTTCGGCACATTGCACAATTTGGAAACTAATTTTCTGTGCAAAACGGAAATTTTCGGTTTTTTCACGCCATTTCTGAAAATAATTTTCATTTCTTTGTTGACATTGATATTTACTTGACGTAGTATGCAGTTGTGAGTCGGAGGTATCGAAATCAATACAAGACATCTTCGGCATGTGGCTATGACGGATAGCCAAAATCATTTAAAGCATACAAACAATTCAATATTAGGAGGAATCGTAATGAAAAAGTTAATTGCTCTTGCAATGGCTATGGTAATGGCTTTCTCAATGTGCGCATGTACAGTAGAGAAGACAGAGACCACAACAACAGCAGCAGCAACTCAGGCTGCAACACAGGCAGCTACTCAGGCAGCAGCTGAGACACAGGCAGCAGTTACAGAAGCAGGCCCTGTAGAGATCAGCCTCTGGACATATCCGGTAGGTGACTGGGGCAAGCAGGAGGTTGTTGACAAGCTTCTTGCAGACTTCAACGCAAAGTATCCGAACATCACAGTTAAGGTTGAGTACCTTACATACACAGATGGCGATGACAAGGTTAACACAGCTATCGAAGGAAACGCTGCTCCTGACATCGTACTTGAGGGACCGGAGCGTCTCGTAGCTAACTGGGGTGCAAAGGGCAAGCTCGTTGCTCTTAACGATCTCTGGACAGCAGACGCTAAGTCAGACATCTATGCATCAGTTGAGACAGCTTGTCACGATGCAAACGGAAACTACTATGAGTATCCGCTTTGTATGACAGCACACTGCATGGCTATCAACAAGACTGTTTTCGAGGAGACAGGTGCTTGGCAGCATGTTGACGCAGATACACACACATGGACAACAGAGAACTTCCTTAAGGCTGTAGATACACTCTACAATGCAGGTTATGCTAACGTAGGTGCAGTATTCTGTTCAGCACAGGGTGGTGACCAGGGAACACGTGCTCTTTACAACAACATGTACGGCGGAGCATTCACAAACCCTGAGCACACAGAGTACACAATGAACTCTGCAGAGAACGTAAAGGCTCTTGAGACACTTTACAACACAAACGGTATCAACTTCGACGCTTCTATCAACGGTGGTGAGGAGGCTGACCTCTTCGCACAGGGCGTACTCCAGATGGCATTCTGCTGGAACGCAGCTACACACGCTGGACGTACAGAGGTTATCGGTGATTCTTTCGAGGTATTCCCGATGGCATTCCCTTCACCTAACGGAACAGACGTTAAGCTTTGCGGCGGTATCTGGGGCTTCGGCGTATTCGATAACGGCGATGCAGCTAAGATCGATGCAGCTAAGACATTCATCAAGTGGGCTTGCGACGAGAACACACTTGAGGCTGTAAAGACATCAGGCTTCTGGTCAGTTCGCCAGTCAGTTGCTGATCCTTACGCTGACAACGAGCTTAAGAGCGTATATGGTACATTCATGCAGTACATGGGTGACTACTACAACGTAATTCCTGGTTGGACAGAGGCAAGAGCAGCAGCATGGAACATGCTTCAGCAGATCGGAACAGGCACACCTGTACAGGAGGCAGCTGACGCATTCGTAGCTACAGCAAACGCAGCAGCAGGCAAATAATTTAGACTGACTGTTAAGTAAGAACATTAACAGCCCCTACCCCTCTCTAAGGGCGAGGTAAGGGCTGTTTTCATCGGTAATTAAGCGGAGGTTATCCCCTTGAACAAGAATAATTCTGCAAAAATCAAATCACGTCGTCTGATGATGCATGAAACACTGACTTCATATGCTTTCATGCTTCCGTTCCTTATTTTCTTCATCGGCTTCGTTATTTATCCCATGATCATGTGCATCACAACAAGCTTCTTCGATGCAACAATGGGACGTGAGGACATTTTCATCGGTTTCGGCAACTATAAGGAACTTTTTGCCGATAAGGTTTTCTGGAAAGCACTCTGGAACACTATGATTATCGTACTGGTGTCGGTGCCCGTAACATGCATCTTCTCACTGTGGGTGGCTTCGGCAATCTCAAAGATGCCGGTTGTGGCAACAAGCGCTTTCCGCTGCATCTTCTACCTTCCCGTTGTAACAGGCTCTGTAGCCGTAACAATGGTATGGAAGTGGATGTTCAATAACTACTACGGTATTTTCAACTATGTGGGAACGGCTACAGGTCTCATCGACAAGCCAATCAACTGGCTCGGAGACCCAAGATACGCTCTCGGCTGTATCATCCTTATTCTTCTCACAACTTCGGTAGGCCAGCCAATCGTCCTTTATGTTTCTGCCCTTGATAACGTAGACAAGGCTCTCGTTGAGGCAGCTGAGGTAGACGGTGCAACACAGATGCAGGCCTTCTGGAAGATTAAGTGGCCGCAGATCATGCCGACAACACTGTACATCCTGGTTATTACAACAATTAACTCGTTCCAGTGCTTCGCACTTATCCAGCTCCTTACATCGGGCGGACCAAACAACTCAACGATGACCATCATGTACTATATCTACTACAACGCTTTCAAGCTGTACCGTTACGGATACGGTAATGCAATGGGTGTAATCCTTGCAATTATTATCGCTATCCTTTCAGCAGTCCAGTTTAAGGCCGGTCAGGAAAAGTAAGGGAGGTTTGAAGAAATGAGTAAGTTTAATTACATTGCGGCAAACCGTGCTAAGTCTAAGACTTATTACATTGTATCCTTTGCTCTCGTGATCATTCTGGCATTCCTTTTTGCCTTCCCGCTTTACTGGATCATCACTGGTTCATTCAAGATCAAGAAGGAAATCATGGCAACAACACCTGTATGGTTCCCTTCAGAATTTACGACAGCAAACTTCGACAAGCTGATGACAAGCCGTACGGCTTCGCTTTTCGATTTCAAGATGTTCGGATACACAATCACAGGTCCGAAGGTACCAGCTGCCATCCGTTGGGAAGTAAATACTGTATTCATGTCAGTATCATCAATGCTTCTCACATGCATTACAGCATCAATGGCAGGCTATGTACTTGCTAAGAAGCGTTTCTGGGGACGCACACTCATCTTCTCACTTATTGTTTGTGCGATGGCCCTCCCGAAGCAGGTTATCCTTATCCCGCTTCTTCGTGAAATGTCAGCTCTTAAGCTTTATGACACAATCTGGGCAGTTATCTTCCCGATTGTAGGATGGCCATTTGGTGTATTCCTTCTCAAGCAGTTTGCTGAGAGCATTCCTACGGGAATGGTTGAGGCCTGCCGTATCGACGGTGCATCTGAGTGGAGAACATTTACAGACGTAATGTTCCCGATGATTAAGCCGGGCGTAGGTGCATGTGCCATCTTCACATTCATTAACTCATGGAACGATTACTTCATGCAGTTAATCATGCTTACATCAAGTAAGAACCTTACAATTTCACTTGGTATCGCTACAATGCAGGCTGAGAACTCAACAGACTTCGGTCTTCTTATGGCTGGTTCTGCACTCGCATCTGTACCGATTATCATCGTATTCCTTATCTTCCAGAAGTATTTCACTAAGGGAATCACAATGGGAGCTATCAAGGGCTAAATTTGTTAAAAGCGTTTCATTCGGACAGTACTCCTCCCAAATAAACAAATCCGGTGAAGCGTTTGGATACACTAATTAGTTATCCCAACTAGTTATGATAACTAAAAAAGCCTGTCACCATGTACCTCGAGGTACCACGGTGGCAGGTTTTTTGTATGCGTATTAACTTAATCCTGTCGAATCAATACCCGAATAATAAGCTCCTCATTACTCGAGAATATCTTCAACACCGCAGCCCAAAGCCTTTGAAAGTTTAAGAACTACCGAGGCCTGTGCTTTGTTTATGTCATTCTGTCTTTGTTCGTAAAGCTGAATCATTCTCAGAGAAACACCCGAAGCATCGCTAAGCTCCTTTTGCGAATACCCTCTGGCCTTTCTGATTTCCACGAGCCTTGGCTTCCTTTGATTTACGTTCCTTGATACAATTTCATTTGCCACTTCAACAAACTTACTCTCATCCGCCTCGTGCAGAATATACATTGACATAACAGTTGATAACTTCAGCCCTCTCTCAACCAAGTCGCAAAACCTCTTGCCTGTTATCCATTGATAATAAGCATAAATCCAGCCTGACCAGTATTCCTTCCCCTTATAATCAGTATACTCATGGTCCCGGTATTTATATGTCACATTCACTTCCTTAAGAATGGCATTTGCCAGTTCAACACCTGACATACCTGCTATGTATTTGGGGTTACCGGACTCAAATTCCGATGATATTTTAGACGATATAAACCATCCGAAAAACTCGTCTGGGTCAAAGCCAAGATCACAGACCGAATAGTCAACCATGTCACCCAGATTTTCCATGGCGTCATTTAAGTATGATTCGCTGTAGGCGCCTGTCATCATTCTTCCACCCCTCTCTCATGATATCCAAAATATAGCTTTCATTAACCAGTGAACCTCTTCCCTTTTCCAATCGAAATTCTTCTCTTGCCGCTGTATCACGTGCAAGCCTTTTGGGAAAAAATATCTCATTAGGTACGGCCTCTGCACCCTCAAAATGAATTTTACCAAAAGCCTTTTCAGAAACAATCACTATCTGTTCGCCAAGACGTCCAAGCACCATTGCCCTTTCAAGCTGGGCCAGTGAAATGGTATTATTGAGAAATGCATTGGCAAAGGAAAAATAGGAATCGTCTGCCCTGTAGCCCTTTATTATGTCATAGTTTCTATAATCAATGGAAAAATTGTCAAATATATAAGCCTTTGCCTGCTTCGCAATTCCCCCGCCAATTCTAAACTTTCTGTTCTCAAGCAAAACAAAAAGCCAGTTCAGGATATTGTATTCACCACTTGTAAGCGAAAGCATTTTTAGGTCATTTATGTCAAGCTCATATCTGTTTGCAAACCCGTCAGATTGAACCGAACATGCCCATTCCTTAGCAAGGTCTATACTTTCAGTACAGTAGAAGCCAAGCCCGTAGTCATTATTAGGATTTCCAAATCCGAATTCAGGCTTCTCAATAATTCTTTGAGAACCATGATATACCTCAATTCTTTCAGACATGTAATCGCCTCCTTTAATAATGCTCTCACAATAATATATCGTTGTAACGATACTTTATTCAAATTGATTATATCGTCACAACGATAGTTTGTCAAATATCATCCCTTTTATGAAGCATTCTTATCACCTTTCCAGGCTTCGGATTTCCCTTACAAGAAGAAGGACCACCGACACAATGACAAGTGCCATTCCGGAGAATACCATCACGCTTCCGGCACCCCGGCCAACACTTATGCCTCTTGCGGCAGCAATTGCATCCGCCATGATGCCGCTCAGTCCGTAAGCAATCACATAGCCTATCTGTGAAAGAAATCCTATAATGCCCCAGACACGTCCCTGTACCTCAACAGGGATATTCGTTCTTACTAGATAATCGAGGCAGTTGTTTGCAAATGGGAGCATCATGAAAAATCCGAAGCCGCAGGCTGTGATAACAGGTATCTGTGAAAAGAAGCCAAAGCCGCAGATAAATACCCCTGCTATTGCAAGAGAAATACTCAGAACCTTTACATATCCCTTTTTAATGCCACGGATACCAAGATAAAGGCTTGTTACAAGCATTCCGCTGGCACAAACTGTTTCCACTATGCCAAGAGTCCTCTCATTAGACATGGAGAGCACCATCGGCTCTGCAAGAATCTGGAACACTCCGATAAAAAGTGTAAGAAGCGATGATGTAAGTACAAGATAGAGAACTCCCCTCCTGCCCTTAAGCGCATTGTAGCCCTCCTTCATACTTGTAAAAAACGAGGAAACGGCACCCTGGTCCTCGGTATCCTTTTCTGTCGCTGTCACGTCAGAATCATCATTCTCAGACGCATCGCTTCTAACACCTTCCGAAATTCCCCTTTTAACAACAAATGTTGAAATAACAGTGAGGATAAAGGTACAGATGTCGATAACAAGAAGAAGCCTGATATCGCTAACAGAAAGAAGGATGCCGGCAATAACAGGTGAAATCAAGTATCTCGCGCTGCCTGCAAGCGATACAAGGCCGCTTGCCTTGGAATATTCATCCTTTGTGAGAAGGTCAGAAACCGTTGATTTGTAGGCAGGCTCAAGAAGCGATGAAAAAACTGCCGACACAAATACACCAATGCAGATCTCGGTAAGCGTTGCGCCGCCCCTCATCATGCATATGAGAATATAGAGGATGCCAAGACCGGAAAGGCCATCGCCAAGCATCATAAGGACTCTTCTGTCAATGAGGTCTGCCAGGACACCTGCCGGTATGCTTAGCACGAGTGTAGGCAGGAAACCAAGCAGCGTAACAAGAGCCATGCCTGCAGCACTGCCAGTCTGGTTAAATACATAAACACCAAGACCAAAGCTCGTAAGGCCGCCGCCTATGGCAGAAATCATCTGTCCAAGCCAAAGAATCATAAATTTTCCGAAGTTTGATTTTTTCATACTGTCATTCCTTTTTAGATTATTCCATTTCCCAAGGGAAACTGTATTAATGTCAACTACTTCTAAGGGCACATCATTCGATGCCCGAGACTTAGAACATCCCACAGTTTAAACCAACCGACAGATTGTCGGTAGATGATCAAAAATATATGGGAAACATGAAAGCTTCCCATAATAATCACCTGCGGTAGAACATTGGCATCATCGCATCAAGAAGGCTTCCCTTTTCCATGCCGAGCATAAGCTCTGCATTTCTGATAAAGGCCATAACCTTATGAAGCTTTACCTCTTCCGGATAATCATTCGTATCATCGAAGGTCTCGTTTGCATAGGCGAGCGTCATTTCGATAACCTCCTCGGGATAATCAGTCTGCATTATTCCCTGAGCGATTCCGTCCTTAATGATTTTCACAAAGTAAGGTGCTATTGACCCGAGAAGACTCTTCTCCATCTTCTGATGCATAAGGGCGTTCTGCGGCTTGTGTACCTCTGTGAGAATCATGTCACCGACCTCAGTGTCAACATTTGCGCTGAGCACGGCCTTTGTGAATCTTTCAAGCACAGGCGTCTCTTCATTCATTGCGATTACCGATACCTTATGCTCAATCCCCTTTATAATACGGTCAATGATTCCGTCCAGGATATCCTCCTTTGATTTGAAGTGGTAGTAGAGCGTACCCCTGGCAATTCCAATCTCAGCCAGGATATCATTTGTGCTGGTATTGTCATAGCCGTTAGCAGTAAAAAGACGTTCTGAAACATCAAGTATTTCCCTTCTTCTTTCAGTTGCTTCCTTTACTACCCTCATCGGACACCTGCTTTCTAATGTTAATGGTCTTAACGCCGCCGTTACCGACAATCTGTCGGTGTTATTAATATACTCCGCTTTCCCTATCTTGTAAAGTCTTTGTTTCAAATTGCATTTTTCTTCGAACTTTCATAGTTTTGTTATTTTTAATGTTATAATACATAGAGTACTAACGATAAGTTTTTATCTCGCCAGTTGGCCGTTTGCGCTTAAGCAAAGCTTGGTTGCGCAAAGGCCAATCTGGCTCGATATTAAATATAAACTAATGATAAAGGAGGCTAAAATGAGAAAAACTAAAATTATCTGTACTATCGGTCCGGCAAGCAGCAGCGAGGAAACCCTGACACAGATGTGCAAGGCCGGAATGAATGTTGCCCGCCTTAATTTCTCACACGGAACGCATGCAGAGCAGCAGGAAAAGGTTGATGCAATCGTAAAGGTCCGTGAGAAGCTTGGTCTTCCCATTGCGCTTCTTCTCGATACAAAGGGTCCGGAATTCAGAATAGGCACCTTTAAGAATGGCAAAATCACACTTGAGGATGGTGCAAAATTCACCTTTACAACAGATGAGGCTGAGGGTGATGAGACTAAGGTCAGCGTTTCTTATAAAAAGCTCCATGAGGAGATGAAAAAGGGTGATAAGATTCTTGTAAATAACGGCCTTGTTATTTTCGAGGTTGAGTCAGTAAAGGGTCATGACATTCTTTGTAAGGTAATCACCGGCGGAGTGCTCTCTGACAGAAAGAGCATGAGCTTCCCGGATAAGGTTTTAAAGCAGATTTACTTAAGTGAAAAGGATAAGGAGGATCTCCTCTTTGCCATTAAAAATGACATGGATTTCGTAGCGGCATCCTTCGTCTCAACAAAGCAGGATGTTCAGGATGTAAGGGATTTCCTTGATGCAAACGGCGGTGCGGACATCAGCATCATTGCAAAGATTGAAAACCGCGCCGGTGTTGAAAACATTGAGGAAATCTGCGACGTGGCTAACGGAATCATGGTTGCCCGTGGTGACCTCGGCGTTGAGATTCCATTCGTTGAGGTTCCTGCCGTACAGAAATTCCTCATCAAGAAATGCCGTCTTCTTGGAAAGAGGGTAATTACTGCAACAGAGATGCTTGAGTCAATGTGCTCAAACCCGCGCCCGACACGTGCTGAGATTTCAGATGTTGCAAATGCTGTTTATGATGGTTCATCTGCCGTAATGCTCTCAGGTGAGACAGCTGCCGGCAAATACCCTGTCGAGGCAGTTCGCAATATGGCGGAAATCTGTGAATATACAGAGAAAAACATCGACTACGCAACACGCTATTCAAAGGGTGAATTCAAGATTAAAAACATCATCGATGCAATCTCGCATGCAACCTGTGCAATGGCAATCGATGTACATGCAAAGGCTATCGTGGTTAACTCAGTTTCAGGAACAACAGCACGTCTTGTAAGCCGTTTCCGCTGTCCTGTTGACATTGTAGGAACAACAACAAACCCAAAGATCTGGAGACAGCTCAATTTAAGCTGGGGTGTGACTCCTGTTCTCTCAGAGGCATATGAGTCACTTGACGTTATGTTCTACCAGGGACTTCGTCATGCCGAGAAGGTTCTTGGCCTCAAAAAGGGCGACACTGTTGTTTTAACAGGCGGTGTAGTAGGTGGAATAATGGGTAACACCAACACTATTAAGATTGAAGTAATTAAATAAAGACAAATAGACCACCAAATATAAAGCTCCTCATATCATTGTGATAATGAGGAGTTTTTTGTTTGCGTTATTGGTTTTGTACTATTATTTTGTTTTTTTTGATTACATAGTCATAAAGTTTTCGTTCAGATTGCCCTGCCTCTCTTTTTTATGAGCACGCCCAGGATAATGATTACGACCACCTGCATTATCATTGTAAATACCGTACCCTCTATTCCAAAGGCTGGATCATAGAAAAAACTGTCCTTTGTAAATGTCGGAGCCATTACCGCAAGTGATGACGGTGTTCCGCTGCACGGAAGTCCGAACAGGAAATTCTGTGTGAAATTCCATGCCGTGTGGTATGCACATGCAAAAATGACATTGCCCGTGTAATACATGGAAAGCGCAAAAATCACTCCGGCAAGGAAAACATTTAGTGCGGCAAGAACAGTGATACCGGGATTTAGCCAGTGTATCATGCTGAATACGAATGAAGAAGCAAAAACAACTAACGGCATCGGAATATGGTTCTTTGTTCTTGCGAGAAACCAGCTTCTGTTTAAAAGCTCCTCAACCGATGACTGGAACATAACGACGAAAAAGGCAATCACGATAAATCCCAGGTTTGCATTTGACCAAACCATGTCCATATCACCATGCATAACAGCCACCGAGATTAAACCGGCATTCATTAAGAATCCGACAAGAAGACCAATAAGAATGTTTTTGATTCGTTTTCCCTTTCCTGCATCAAGCATTTCCATAAACACCCTTTTATCGGCGGGAAAAACCACAAGCATTATAAGCAGAATAATCAGGAATCCAATATGACCAAGATATGGTATAACGGCCGTTGCTGCTTCTCCGTTGCCAAGGACCTTTAGAAGCCCCGGAAAGATGATATATGAACGCAGAAACTTTATCACAAAGTATGCTCCCAATATTATCAGTGACGCCTCAATAAGTAGTCCCGCCCTTGTAAATCTGTATTCTGTCTGTTCCTTCATGGTGTCAACCTCCTATGCTTACGGCGTATCTTAACTTTATTATTATAACATAAATGCAACTGAACGAAAAAGCCCTGCGGGAGTATTCATTTCTCCTCACAGGGTTTTCTCTGACTTGTTATTTGGTTTATCTTTTTTACTAATTACTATTTTTGTCCTCTTAAAAGATTGTTATCTTGAGGACATCAAGCGGGAATCCTCGGCAATTCAATTGCCTAGTAGTTCACCTTTATTCACGGTCAAACGGCATCTCATAAACTGCGTCGTTTGATAAAAGCATAAGGTCACCATCGATGTCAACATAGTTTGTTGTCTTATCACCGTCATCATACTCTATGTCGACACGTGAGGACTGTGTCTCTGAAAGCTTGTAAACAAACTCCCATGAGTATGTTTCACCGCCATCGAGGTAGCTGTACATTCCCGTACCGTCCTCATTAAAGATGAAGGTCTCGCGGTACTCGGTCTCGTTGTCTACCCATTTACCGATGAGCTTGTCCATAAGAGGATGCTTCTTTTCGGACTCAGTCATAGCCTCAGTTTCTTCTGTTTCCGCTTCAGTTTCTGTCTCTTTGTCCTGCTTTCTGTCGAGGTAAATGTTATTACCGAACTTGTCCAAAAGGATAAGAAGGTCCTTCTCGGCAGTTATCTGGTACTTCTCCTCATAATCAAAAGCGAGGTAAAGCGTGTCGCCCTCTACCATATAGGTAAATGGATACTCTGGTCCGCTCTTTAAGATGCCTGTTCCGTCCTCATTAAATGTATATGTATTATGCCAGTCGCTGTCACGCTCCTCCCATACACCGATAAGCTCACCTGCCTTAACCTCTACGACTGCCGCAGTTGTTTCCTTCTGAGGCTCGTCATCGACAATCCACATTCTGCCGCTCTTTACACCGAAAAGCTGTCCTGCTATCCATGCATAATGGTCATTTGGAAGCTCATCATACATCGGATTTAATGAAAGGACATGGAAGCCAAGAAGACCCGGTGCGTGGTAATAGCCAAGCTTTCCGTCCTTTGTGCCTGCATACATAAGCTCATACTCAACGCCTACGAAGTAGTCATACTTTTCCTTGCCATCGGCTGTCCAGTGTGTCTTTATGAGCTTCATCTCGTGGCCCTCCCACTGGAAGCCAAGATCAATGACCTCCTGTGTGGCGTTTGAAACCTGGGAAGCGTTAATCTCATCAAGCTCACCATAGAAATAAAGCTGCGGTGTAATGTCATACTTTTTAAGCTCGTTTGGGCTATACTCACGGCTTCTGATATTTTCGGCAATGGCCATGTATTCCCTCGCATTGTCGGTTACCCTGAAATCAAATACAAAGCCGTCTGCAAGGAACTCCTTAATGTCGCTCTCGTCGATGGTTGCTCCCTCAGGGCAGTAGAAGGTAGCCTCTGCGTCACCATCCTCGTTATTACCTGCATACCACATGACAATGTAGCTGCCCTCATCTCCGGCTGTGGCCACAGCGGCTGCAGCCGCGGTGGCTTCTGCTGCACCTGAACCGGTTCCTGACTTTGTCTCAGCTGCAGCAGTTGTCTCTGCTGCCTTTGTTTCATTATTAGCTGCGGTATCGCCTTTACCGCAGGCTGCAAGTGCAAGTACAAGGCAAAGCGCCAGTACTGCTGTAAACAGTTTTTTCATATCACATTCCTCCATGGGATTATTTTTTAAAGAGCTTACCGAAGAAGCCCTGCTTAACCCTGCCCTCTTCGATATCGTTAGCTGTTTCAACGCCCTTTTTTATAGCTTCCTCAATGTCTCCGCCTGTAGCCGCTGCCTTTAAGGCTTCTGTTGCTGTATCGGCAAGGTTTCTTATCTGCATGCGGTTCTTCCTGTCAATAAGCCTTGCTCCCCTTGCAAGCCATACCCTTCTGTCTGCATTAAACTGGTTTGCAAAATCCTTAAATGCCTCTACGTCGCCCTCATCGGAAACATCGGATTCAAGCTTTATTTCACGGATGCAGTTGTCATTATAGGGAATTGTGAGAAGACAGTGGTTTACCTTGCCCTCGTCATCCTTTGAAATCTCAACCTCGGCATAGTCTGCATTCTGGTTCATGATTTCATTTCTTCTTGACTCGGTAAATGACTCGTCATCTGCCACAAACCTGTAGGGAATCACGCAGTCAAAATAAAGCACAGGCACACAGTCATAATGGCTATACTCATCGAGCTTTATCTGAAAGCCGCCGTTTGTCTTGTTTGCACGGTAATGGATGCGCTTTCTGCCAAGGTCCCATGTGTGGAAAATAACCTCAGCTGCGTCAAAGCCGTTTTCTGCCTCCTTAAAGGAAGCCTCGAATGCCTCCTCCTCACCTGCCATCGTTTCCATCATGGTCTGCGCCGCAGCCCTTGTGGTATAGTCCATTCTCGCAAAGTAATTTGTCTTATTACGACAGTCGTTACAGATAAATTCCTTTGTGGCAAGCTTCGAACGCTTGAGCATTCCCACCTCGGTACCGCAGAAGGTACATGCCTCCTTACTGAATAATCCCATTTTTCGCTCCTTTCATTCCTTCACTCTACATTTTGTGTATGTAAGAGTCCAAAATACTTCCACTTGTATTCTAAATGAAACGGATACGGGATTCCTCATACGTAAGTAGGATATTTATGCCCAATTTAAAACGCCGGCCCTGATAGAACCGGCGGTTGTTCACTGTCTTTTTGGTGGTAGCACAAGCTTTGACTGCATGGCTAGAAGCAGAAGCTCCGTTTTATTGTTGCAGCCTACCTTGTTATATATACTTTTTAGATGTGTCTTTACCGTTGTCTCCTCTATAAACATCTTTTCTGCAATTCTTTTGATGCTTACACACTCAACGAGATTGTGAAGCACCTCCTTTTCGGTATCCGTAAGCCTGTGGATTGTTGTTTCCCCAAGCTTTACATCGGGTGCCTCCTCCGGCATATAGCCATCTGCGTTTACGGTTCTGTCCATTACCTCGACAAGCTCTATGTTACTGTAATCCTTAAACCAGAAGCTCTCAACTCCGATACGCTGCGCCTCCTTAAGAGCCTCAGGATCTGTATAGGAGGTTGTCATGATTATCTTAATTCCAGGATACCTCTTTTTGATGTTTTCTGCTGCCACAAGCCCGCTCTCGTTGTTTGCGGTATTGATATCCATGAGCACGAGGTCAATGTTTTTTGCACCGCATACAAGCAGTGCATCCGCTGCATTTACGATACAGTCAACAAGCTCATACCTGTCCGACGCGGACATTATGTCTGAGCGGAATGCCTTTTGTATGTTTCTTTCATCGTCAACTATCAGGACGCGTGTCATTATTTCTCTCCTTTATCTAACCGGCAGCCTTACTGTAAGCACAAATCCAGGTGTACTCGATATAAGCATCTCCCCACCAGCCTTCTCGATTCTCTCCTTAAGTGACGAGAGTCCGCCTCCAGGTACGATTTCCTTATCGGGTGCCTCACCGTTATTTGAAAACTCGGCATTAATAAACGAATCATCCTCGCTTATTTTCATGTAAAGCTCAGTGGCCGCTGCATGTCTTAGCGCATTTGTGACACATTCACGAAGTGCCACCACAAGGAGGTATGCCTTTTCATTGTCATGTGGCAGCTCTCCCTCAGTTATTACACTTATGCCAATGCTTTTTGCAATCCTTATTACCTCACTACAGGCATCAGGTTCTTCTCCTGCCGATGCCTCCTCCATAAGCGAGCTGAGGCTTTCATCCCAGAGCCTTAAAAACTCATCCTTTTTATCCGTCGGAAGGCCCTGTCCAAGATACTGCTTTGTTGAAAGAAGACAGTTACCCATCTTGTTGTGAATACGCATTTTTGCCGTGAGGATTTCCTGCTGCCTTACGATTTCAGACATGTTTTCCGAAATCCTTTTTACCTGCCCGATCATGTCCTCAAGTTCTTCATTACTTGACTCAAGTTCCTCCTGAAGTGAGTAGAGATCCGTAAAGTCGGTGGCCTTAAGCTGGATATATTCCTCCCTGTCACCTGTCCTTACAACAGTTTTGCTAAAGCTCCATACAGTTGCGTCCTGCAGGCGGTAGCCGGTCTTTCCCTTAACCACTATCTTTTCAACGCCCTCGGCTGGGCTGTCACATGCCTCCTCAATTTCACTTAATACCTGCAAATCCCTTCCCATAAGCATATATGCAATATGGTACATTTTTTCATTGCAAAGCACAGGAAGACCTTTTTTAGTAAAGAAGCATATGCCTGTAGGAAGCGTATCAAAGGCCTCCTTTACCGAGTTTGGCGTTATTGGACTTTCTGTCTGACTAAGAGCATAATAAATGGTTGCCATGCCATTAACAATGTAAATACCACCTATGACCATTGCCACAGCTACAGGCATGTCACGAAGAAAGCCGTCGCTATTAAACATGCTGTGGCCAAGCACTGGAATAAGCAGGAATAAAGCGATAAAAAGCAGTATGTTCCAAAGCATAAGCCCCATTCTGTGAAAACGGTGCAGCACAAAAACAGAAACAAGCTGCAGTACAGCCGCTATAAGAAGCATTGAGAGTATGAGTGTCATGTAAGACGAGCCAAGAAGTCCGAAGGGAGTCATCATATTCATAATGTATCCCCCTTTCCGGGAAGCTCATATGTAATGAGATACTCGAGTTCGTCCTCGTGTTCGGCTAAAATATCGTCACCAAAATTAAAGTCGCAGTCGTTTAAAAGATGAAGCTGGATAACCATCATGAAGCCAGGCTCCCTGTGTCCCGTGTCACCTGCCGCACCAGGGTTAAGCGTGCTATCCTCACCACTAGCCATACCGCTTCTAACTATTACCGCGATTGAGCTTAGATTATCAAAGGTATTTGCAATTACGGACTGAAAGACATCATAAAGAAGAATGACATCCTTAAGCGAAATGCTTCTTTCACCCTCTACCTGATAGCCTCCCGAAACGCCGAAAAGCTCGAGTGAGGAAATTGATTCCCTAAAGCAGTATGCAAGCTCGGTAAGACTAATGTTTTCCTCGGTTTCAGATACGAAGAGAAGGTTGTTTCGACGCTTGAAATATGCACCGAACATTGCAAGCCTCGCAAGAAGAAGGCGTTCCTTTTCCTTATCCTTTTCGTTCCTTATCTCTAACAGAAGCTCCTGCATTTTCTTAAGGCATTCCGCAGTTTCCTTCTGCATCCTGTCATAAAGACGGTTTGCCTCCTGAAGCTGTGCCTTCTGCCTGTCTGTTCTATTCTCCTCCTCGATAAGGTTATAGCGCTCATCAAGGGAATGGTTAATGTCACGAAGCTCCGAAATCATTGACTGAATCTCAGAAATGTCATCCTCCCAGAAAACTACACCGCCACGAATTGGTGAGCCCGAGACCCTTACCATGTCATCTATCCTGACAGGCCACTCAGTGGCACTAATGACCTCCTCAATGGGAAAATCACCCGCCCTGTCATTTGAAATGACCGGGTCAAGATCGTTATCTGTTATTAAAATCGGGAAATCTGCTGCCTCAAAGAGCTTTCTGTAATCGGTATTTGACTGGATTAACCCTGAGCCTATGCAGCATTCAAAGAATGAAAGGTAAAGGATACACTCCGTAACCGTGAGATCCTTTATGTATATTTTCAGCCAGTCTGTCCCAAGCACATACAGGGCTCCATACAGAATTGCCGCAAGGATTGGAACATACGGAAGCCACAGGAACATCTTGTTTGGCTTTCGGCATTTATGAAGCATTATTGCAATTGAAGTAAGGGAACATATAATCTCCCAAAACAGTATAATAAAATATGTTATGCCGTAGCCATAGCCATAATCGGCATCAACCGGGACCACCCCGCCCGGGAATGTGAAAACAAGCATATGGAAATCATTTGTGAGCACCAGTAGAATAAGAAGAACCGTTATACCCGTAAGGGGAATAAACCACAATGGTGCCCTTTTGCCCTCAGGCCTTCCAATAAATACGGCTATAAAAATGCTAAGAAGCGGCACAAGAAGCATGGGGATGTAAAAGCCGTACCATAGAATTCTTTTTATGTATTCATCAGCGATAAAATAGTATTTAACCGTTCGTAAAAGCATCCAGAATACAAAAAGGCCTGCCTCTAAAAGAAGCAGAACCCTTATACGCTTTGATACTATTCTCTGAAAAACAGAAACACCCCATGCGGAAAACAGCGCAATGTAAATCATTGAACGTGTCATTCCAAAAAGCATGCCTGTCTGTGTTTTAAGCACATCCTCGGTATTCAGAAACTCGCAGAGCTTTGCAATAAAAATAAGCACCAGTGCGGTGATTATTATCGCAATGTTTTTTCTGACGGATGCTTTCATTCTAATCTCCGAGTGGATGACCTTTTGAAAAAATATCAGCTTCCGAATAAAGTCTTGTGGATACGTTCGAGGTGCAGGAAGCCGTCAGTAGCATTAAGGGCCTCCATACCTTTATAGTCAGCCCTCGTGAACCCGAGTGTTTCACTCTCCTGCAGTTTAACATCTGAGTCACTGTATTGTAAATGGATATGATAAATATCGCAAAAATAATTATCGCGTCCAGACGGATCAGTGTTACGGTACATATAGGCGGGGAAACGCTCCTCAAAGCCCACTCCCGAGATATCAAGGCCTGTTTCCTCAAGGACCTCACGGCATACTGCCTCAAATGACGACTCGCCTGCCTGCTGTCCGCCTCCTGGTATCTCCCATGCGCCTGCTGCCCATTTTTTATCCAATGTGCGGCGTGTTATAAGAAACCTTCCGTCTTCATCCTCAATAAGTGCAAGCACATATAGCATATACCGTCCAGGGCCAAGCTTTTCAGCCTTTCTGTCAATGACCTCTCCTGTCGGTATTCTGTTTTCATCAAAGACATCTATTAATTCTGCCATTTCCTTCTCCGTTAAAAGCTCGTCTCCATACCGCTGTCAAAGCAGGAATCCGTACCCATGTGGCATGCCGGACCATCCTTTTTTACACGTGCAAGAATCGCGTCATTGTCGCAGTCTGACTGAAGAGTCACGACATGCTGGTAATTACCAGAGGTTGCACCCTTTAACCACAGCTCCTTTCTCGAACGCGAATAGAAGCATGTAAGCCCCTTTTCAAGTGTAATCGTGAGTGATTCACGGTTCATATATGCAAGTGTAAGCACACGCCCCGTATCTACGTCCTGAACGATGCAGGGAACAAGACCATTTGCGTCAAATTTTACTTTTTCAATATCAAAATCGATTTTCATTCTACTTTATCACCAGTTTTCTGTAATATCGGCAGTCAAATGCTTAGTGGGATTTGTGGCTTCCATCCATCCCGAAAATAACAGCTATCGTCCTTTGCATTCGTGATGTTAAATCCCTTAAATGCGTACCGGTATGCCAGACTTTGCAAGCTCTGCCTTTAAATCTGCAATCCT
>JAUNDA010000110.1 GCA_030526295.1 Eubacteriales bacterium | reverse complement strand
CAGCAGGCAGCTCCGGCAGCAGGATCATGGTTCTGCCCACAGTGCGGTCAGAGATGTGACGGTAACTTCTGCCCGAAGTGCGGAATGAAGAAGCCTGAGATGTAATAGGTTAACGGAGTAATCCGGTAATACATTTACTAATAGTAAAGGTTAACAAATGGCAACAGTATCAATTAAGTGTCCCGCGTGCGGTGGTCCGCTTGCGTGGGACGCTTCCAAAAAGAAATTCTTCTGTGAATACTGCCGTTCGGCATACACAGAGGAGGAATTAGCAAAAATCAATCCCGAGACTGCCGAAGCAAAGGCAGTCTCTTTGGAAGAGGCACAGGCTACACATAAGGTTAATGCCGAGGGCAAGGATAAAACCGCGAAAATCAAGGTTTACAACTGCCCTTCATGTGGTGCCAATATTGCTGCGGATGAGACAATGGCAGCCTCGGTCTGCTACTACTGTCATAACCCGATAGTACTTTCGGACAGACTCGACGGAGACTTCCAGCCGGATAAGGTTATTCCGTTTGCGGTTGATAAGAAGAAGGCAAGTCAGATTTTCGAGTCATGGATCAAGCAGCATAAGTACCTCCCGAGGGAGTTTTACTCAAAGGATGAGGTCGATAAGCTTCAGGGAGTATATTTCCCGTACTGGGTTTATAACTGTAAGATTGACAGTAAGGCTTCGGGCTTTGGTTATGTTGACAAGGTATGGACTGACTCACAGTTCCAGTATACCGATACGACAAAGTACGCAATCGACAGAGAGGGCACAATGCCCATCAACAATGTCTCAAGGATAGCCCTTAAGAAGGCTTCAAAGGCTCTTTGCGAGTCTGTTGTGCCGTTTAATTTTGAGGATGCCATCCCGTTTAACAGCGCATACCTTCAGGGCTATGTGGCTGAAATGAGGGATGTTGACAAGGATTCAATTGAGCCTGAGGTAACTCAGGAGGTTAGGAACTATGCTGCCAATCAGATGAGGCTTGAGGCAGGAAGGGAATACAATAAGACTGAATTCACTTCCGTAACAGCCGACATAAAGGATCCGAACTGGCAGTACATCCTTATGCCTGTATGGACAATCACATATAAGGACAGGGATTCAAGCAAGGTTTACTACTTCTCAATCAACGGCTCAACGGGCAAGACGGTCGGAGAGCTTCCGGTTGACAAGGGTAAGCTCTGGGGTCTTTTCGCAAAGATTGCAGTTCCGGTATTTGTATTCCTTGTGGCAATCATGCATTTCCTGGGTTAAGAGGTGAGAGGTATGAAGAAAAGAAATTTAAGTTTAATGCTTATACTGTCAATGCTTCTTACATTGGTGCTTGGCTTTACATCATTTGCGGCAAACGGCGAAAAGCGTCTGTTCGATGATGCGGGCCTTTTAACACAGGAGGAGGCAGCTGACATAGAGAAGGGGCTTGATTACCTTTCATCGTCATTCGGCCATGATTTTGCAATCTATACAACAAACGGCCACGACCAGTCAAAGAGTGTGGATAAGGTCTGCGACTTGTTTTACTACAATAACAAGCTCGGTGCAGGTGACGGAGAGCGTTCGGGAAGCTTACTATTCCTCGACATGGTGACAAGGGACATCTATATATATGCTCAGGGTGAAGCTGCAATGTATTTCACAGATGCAGATATCCAGAATGTTCTTTATAACTATAACGGCGGAATCGTAGGGGAACTCCAGAGGGAGGACTACCACGGGGCATTCGTTAAGTACATGTCCACGGTTGAAAGCCTCTATGCGAGCGGAGTCGCAGAAAATCAGTATTCCGAGTATGCAGGTGGCCTTGTAAGGGTCTATGCAGACGGAAGGAAAAAGGTTATCCTCTGGCCGCTTCAGTGGATTATCGCAATCGTGATATCAGGACTTACGGGCATAATTCCGATGAACAATGTCAAGAAGAAATATGCCATGGTAGCTGAGAAGAGGAGTGCCGAGAGGGTAAGCCTCGCATACAGAAGCACGGCACAGTTTGCATTTACGGGAGCAGCACTTGGAGTTACACGCTCAAGGATTCCGATTGTACAGGCTGCACCACCAAGCTCAGGTGGATCAGGCGGAAGCCATCACTCAAGTGGCGGCGGATTCAGCGGCGGCGGATCAACAATGCACCATTCAACTGGCGGTGGTCATCACTCAGGCGGTGGCGGAAAATTTTAATGTTAATGACCGGCCTTTATGGCCGGTCTTTCACGGAGAAGATTTGTAATGAATAAGGAAGTACTGCTTTTAAGAAGCATTATCGAGCATAAGGATATAACGCAGAGGGAGCTGGCCGCAGAATGCGGAATAGCTCTTGGAAGTGTGAATGCCAAAATTAAGCAGTGCGCCGAAAACGGATTAATCGAAAAAACAGGAAACGGCTTTGAGGTAACAGGTAAGGGACTTGAGTTTATCAGGCCGTACAGGACCGAAAAGGCTGTTATCATGGCAGCAGGCTTTGGTTCGAGGTTTGTGCCTCTTACACTTGAGACTCCAAAGGGTCTCCTTGAGGTATTCGGTGAGCCGATGATAGAGAGGCAGATAAAGGAGCTTCATGAGGCGGGTGTCACGGATATCACTGTCATAGTCGGCTACATGAAGGAAAAGTTTGAATATCTCATTGATAAGTACGGTGTCAAGCTAAGGTATAATCCCGAATTTACGGATAAGAATACACTGGCAAGCCTTTACCATGCAGCGGATGAACTTGAGGGAAGTAACTGCTACATCCTCTCAAGCGACAACTGGATGAAGATAAACCTCTACCATTCATATGAGCCATGCGCATGGTATGCGTCGCAGCATGCCAAAGGACGCACAAGTGAGTGGGTGCTTGAGTCGGATGCAAAGGGCAGGATTACAGACACATACCCGGGAGGAATGGACTGCGACTACATGTACGGTCCGGCATATTTCTCTAAGGAATTTAGTGAGGAGTTTGTGCCTGTTCTTAAAAAGTACTACGAGATGCTTAACGGTACGGCAAAGAAGAGACTCATAGCATACTTTGGAAACACACCAGAAAATAAGATTAAGGCTCCGGTTATGTATGTAAACCGCCAGCCTGACGGTGTGATTTATGAATTTGAAAATCTCGAGGAATTAAGAAGCTTCGATAAAAAATACGTTAACGATTCGGGCTCCGAGGCGATGCAGCTTGTAAGCCGCGTCTTTAATGTCCCCGAATCAGACATAAAGAAAATCAGGTGCCTAAAGAGCGGCATGACTAATAACTCATGGCTCTTTAGCATAGGGGATGAATCATATATCTCAAGAATCCCGGGTGAGGGAACGGATAAGCTCATTAACAGAAGGCAGGAAAAGGCTGCCTATGATGCTGTTAGGGAGCTTGGAATAACCGAGGAACTAATATACTTTAACCCGGATACGGGCTGTAAGATTAGCCGCTTCTATGAAAACTCAAGAAACGCAGCGGCAAGAAGTGAAGACGACCTTAAGGCATGCATGAAGCTTCTAAAGGGAATGCATGATTCGGGAGTAAGCGTAGAGCATGAGTTTGACATAGAGGAGCGTATCGGCTGGTACGAAAGACTTATCGATGAGGTGACTGCCGAGGATGACCCGGATTACAAAAACCACGGAATCCCATTCAGGGATTACAGCGAGGTATCGAAGGTTAAGGACGAACTCCTTAGGTGGTTAAAGGAAAGAAACATCGAAAAGTGCCTAAGCCACATCGACCCGGTAGTCGATAATTTCATCTTCCTTCCAGACGGCACGTGCAAGCTCATCGACTGGGAATATGCCGGTATGTGTAACCGCTACATTGACATCGCAATGTGCGCCATCTACTCATTTATGAATGAGGAGAAGATGAGGAACCTCACAACAATCTACTTTGGCAGGGATGTGAGCGAAGAGGAACAGAAAATCGTCTTTGCATATGCGGCTCTCGGGGGAATGCTATGGTCACTCTGGGGAGTATACAAGGAAAAGCTTGGTGTGCAGTTTACCGACTATACCTTAAAGATGTACCGCTACATGAAGGAGTACAGTAAGAAGGTGTTGGGATAACTGTCCGAACTAATCCATAACCCGAACGGGGGTTTATTGTAGCCTTGGACCTAAACTGCCAAAAACACATAATAAGCAACTTTACGCGTCACTTAGTGGCGCGTTTTGTGTCTTTTGGATATTTACAACATAACCCAAAGGTGGTATTATGCTGTGGTACAAAAGATATGGGGTAAATCCCGATATCAATAACAATTAGCTGGGGGCGCTTAACGCTGAGATCGAAGCAACTGCTTCAGTCCCTTATCACCTGAACAGGATAATGCCTGCGTAGGGAAGCAAAGATAAGTAAGATAAGCATTATTGTAGCCCCTCCGTATAAGGAGGATTTTTTTATGTCAAAATCAACTAAGAAACTTGTTTACTGTGCTATGTGCATAGCACTCGGTGTGGTTCTCGGACTCTTCAAGCTCTTCGAGTTCCCATTCGGCGGATCTGTAACACTTTGCAGAATGCTCTTTATCATGCTCCCCGGATGGCTTTTCGGACCAGTTTACGGAATCATCTGCGGCCTTGCATCAGGTATGCTTGACTTCGTGCTCGGACCATGGTTCCTCACAGTACCACAGTTCCTTTTCGACTATGTATTCGCTTTCTCAATCATGGGACTTGGCGGACTTTTAAAGGATCAGAAGAACGGTCTTCTCAAGGGCTACATCGTAGCTATCATCGGCAGATGGGTAATGGCTACAATCTCAGGTCTCATCTGGGTATCACTCGGATCAACAGCATGGGACGGCTGGAGCCCGCTTCCATACTCAATGGCTTATAATGCTGCATACATCTTCACAGAGGGTGCAATCACAATCGTTATCCTCTGCATCCCTGCAGTAAAGAAGGCACTTGAGAGAATCAAGCAGCAGGCCAACGCTTAACACTAAACAATACGTATTTATATCCCTTATCTAAGGGTAAAAACATAATAATCCAAACCTAAAAATGTATCATGAGACGCTCGGGACTTCCCGGGCGTTTTTTAGTTCCGGGCGTGTTTTATTTATCATAAGGTTATTTCTTAAGATTATGGTAATATATTCTTTCTGTCGCCTTATCTTAATTGCTTATATGTCCCATTAGTG
>JAUNDA010000019.1:14288-32370 GCA_030526295.1 Eubacteriales bacterium | reverse complement strand
ACTGTTCACTTTTACTCTTTTTTGTGCCAAAATACTAATACTATTTAGATTATAAACGAATTATCTTTATCACTTAGACAGTTCTTCGATTATCCCTAGGAAGAACTCCCTGATTTCCTCGCATTCCTTATTAGAAGGAACGAACCTTGGCTGCTTGCCATCATCCATGTAGTAGGTGAGCGAAACCTTTCCATCTGACTTTGCGCTGTCCCACTTTGAGGTATCATACTTCTTTATAAACTCATGCACCCTGTCCCAGGTTTCCTTTCCAACCACCTCTGAGATAGAAACATTTTTTCCATCCTTAATGTAGTAGCAGAAAAGATACCATGCGTTTTCATCATCGCTCTTTCTTGAGCACTGGAATGAATAGCCCTTACCGTTCGTAATCGGTGAATCTCCAACTGTAAGATATATGCCGGTTATTTCAGGCTCGCCGTACCATACAATCTCACGTCCGATCGGATCGGCAGTTTCCCTCACTGTATCGAGGTATGTATGTACACGTCTGTCATTCGGATAGTAATACTCTGTCCTTGTTACATTGCCATCTTTATCCTTCCACTCAAATGCGAAGGTTGTCTTGTCACCGCCGTCAAGAACCTCGATATCCGGAAATTCAACCTTTTTATCGTTTGGAACGAATACCTCGAGAACAGGCATAAGGTTAAGTGCCGCCTTTTCGATATTCTTCCACTGTGCCTCTGTTATCGCCACATTTTCCACAATCTTTGGCTCGCGGTTTCCGCTTTCCTCAGGGAAGAAGGATGCATTAACAATTTCCTTCTCATTAATTATGTAGCTTTCATCAACTCCCATCATTGTTCCGCTGTGGAAGCTGTACTCAATACCGCAAAGTGTAAGACCATCAGCTACACCTTCCGCACTATCTGTACCGCCTGTACCGTTTGCACCATCTGTCTTCATATTCTCCACTCCGGTTACGTTTTTAGTTTCCTGTGTGTCACCGCCTGCATTCTTTTTGCAGCCCACCAGTACGGCTACCAAAACAACCGCTATCAATAACGCAATTATCATACGACTCCTTCTAAATAATTCCAATGCACTTCCCTCCTTCATATCGGGATTAATATGATTTCATTTTACCATATATAGGTAAATGTACCATATGCCGCCTTGATTTTTAATACATTTTTAAGCTAGCAGTTATATAAGCAACAATCGGTGCCAATTTTTGCGAATCTGGTTGCAATCCTCGGCAATTCAATTGCCTGGTATCAATTGCCGGGTATTTCACTGAGTATCAATTCCAGATATCAATTGCCGAGCATTTCACTCTACAGAAATATTTATATTTCCTGTATTGGTTGATACAGAGCACTTTCCGGTTCCTGCCGACTCAGGAACGCTTACCTTTCCTGTGTTTGTATCCGTTGAGAAATCCTTTCCTGTGCAAAGCGAGCCCGTAATGTCTCCTGTTGCGGTCTTAAGGTGCACATTCTCCGCATCACAGCCTTTGATGTTAATGTCTCCAGTACTTCTCTCGACGCTAAACCTGTTCTGTGCCTTTACGCCCGTAAGTGTCACCTTTCCAGTACTGCCGGTTGAGTAAAAGCTTTCACAAACGATGTCTGAAAGGTTGCATTTTCCGGTGCTTACATCAACATTCATTTCACCACCGCACTTAATGCCTGATGCCTTAATGCTTCCCGTGCTTGTCCTTAATGTTACATCATCAGCACTTATATCATTTACCTCGATTTTTCCAGTGCTTGTCTTAATGTCCATGTCCCCCCTGCATGAGGAACCCATGTTAACATCACCAGTACTTAGTTTAATGTCAATGCTTTCAAAGCTGAAATTCTCTGGAATATCAACATCACCCGTTTCTGAATCGATTTTCAGCTTACTGTATTCGCTTTTTGGAAGAAAAACGGTGATTGTGGGAGTCTCCACGGTAAAGGTAAAGTTTAGGAAGCTGTCATATGTGTCTGTTATCTTTAAAACTCTGTTCTCATCCTTTACAACATGCAAAAAGTCTGCGTCCTCATAGCAGACAACATAACCCTTGCCCGTATCTGAAGGCTTAAAATTAATCCTTTCAATCTTAGCGGTTATCTCAATGTCGTCAAACTCCCCAACCTCATATGTGTTTGTCACATATTTAGCTCCGATTCCAACATTTACAGGCTTTTTGCTTCTGTTGCCGATTGTATAAAGAGTTAACGCCGCAACGCTTAAGACAATTCCAACTGCCACCATGATGATTCCTGCAATCATCCATTTCTTTTCCTTTGACATTTCCCGTTCCCTCCAATTTATCTCATTATGTAGTATTACCGGGGGCCATTTTTGTCAAGCCACGGAAGTTGCTTTCGATATGTACCCCATAATAACTCTAGTTGTTAGAAAAGAAGGAAAGATTTTGGACATTACATTTTGTAAAATAATGGAGTATATCATATTCATGAACCACTTGGCATTTGAATTGCGAGGATTCCCGCCTAATGTCTATAATGCAGTCACTGAACTTCAAATGTTAATTTTTGACTGCCGATTTTCAGTATGGATGCAGTCACTGCAGGTAAAATTGTGATTTTGACTGCAACCTCAATGACAAGATGCAGTCAAAACCAGAAAATGTAAACCTTGTGACTGTCACATAGCAATTTAGATGCAGTCACAAAACAAACAAATGCCATATGTGACTGCAACCTCAATAAAAAATGCAATCAAAACCACTGGGACCAATTAAAATGACTGCTTGTTAGATAATATTGAGGCCACAGTCGACCCTCTCTAATTAAAATGGCCTCTAGAAAGTGGACATACAAATACTAATTCAGACATATCAGTCAGGACAGATTTCCAAAGATGGACACAGTCCGGATTGATACGGATTCCGTAAAGGAATCGGGAACCAGGGAATGGACACGGTTCTGTTTCTATTAATGGATATAAAAAGGTTTTTTTCCTATACCTCTATAAAAAAACGGCACCGGATAATTCCGGTGCCGCAAAAACATTCTTATGTTTATGTTTAATTATTTGTCAGCCTTCTTAGCCTCTTTGAATGCTGCCTTAGCTGCTTCTACGCCTGCTGCTAAACCCTTAAGTGTAGCCTTTGAGAAATCCTTAACTTCCTCAGTTGCCTGTCCAGCAACCTTCTTAGCCTTGTCAGCTACCTCAGCTGCCTTGTCAGCAACTTCCTCAATCTTCTTCTTTGTCTCTTCCTTAGCTTCCTCAGCCTTCATCTCTTCCTCAGGGAAGTTGATAGCTGCCTGAGCTGCTGCAAGACGAGCGATCGGAACTCTGAACGGTGAGCATGATACATAGTCAAGACCTACCTTATGGCAGAACTCTACTGATGAAGGATCTCCACCGTGCTCTCCACAGATACCGCAGTGGATGTCTGCACGTGTTGCATGTCCATCCTTAACTGCCATCTGAACGAGCTTTCCAACGCCTGACTGGTCAAGCTTTGCGAATGGGTCTGACTCATAGATCTTTCTGTCGTAGTAAGCTCCAAGGAACTTTCCAGCGTCATCTCTTGAGAAACCAAATGTCATCTGTGTAAGGTCGTTTGTACCGAATGAGAAGAACTCAGCCTCCTTAGCAACCTCGCCTGCAAGAAGTGCAGCTCTCGGGATCTCGATCATTGTACCGATCTTGTACTGCATGTTGCTGTTCTTTTCAGCCTTAACCTGCTCAGCTGTCTCTACTACAACGTCCTTAACGTACTTAAGCTCCTTAACCTCGCCTACAAGCGGGATCATGATCTCAGGAACGATAGCCTTGCCTGTCTCCTCCTGAACCTCGATAGCAGCCTCCATAACGGCTCTTGTCTGCATCTTAGCGATCTCAGGATATGTAACTGCAAGACGGCATCCTCTGTGACCCATCATCGGGTTGAACTCGTGAAGTGAATCACAAACTGCCTCAACGTGCTCTACTGTAAGGCCCATCTCGTCAGCGATTTCCTTGATCTCAGCCTCTGTCTTCGGTACGAACTCGTGAAGTGGCGGGTCGATGAAACGGATAGTCATTGGTCTTCCGTCAAGAGCCTTGTACATAGCCTTGAAGTCACCCTTCTGGTAAGGCATGATCTTTGCAAGGTTCTCCTCACGAGCCTCAACTGTCTCTGAAAGGATCATCTTACGAAGGTTCTTAATTCTCTCGCCCTCGAAGAACATGTGCTCTGTACGGCAAAGACCGATTCCCTCTGCTCCGAGCTCAACTGCCTTCATTGTATCTGTAGGTGTATCAGCGTTTGTTCTTACGCCGAGTCTTCTGTACTTGTCAGCCCAAGCCATGATGCGGCCGAACTCACCAGCGATAGAAGCATCAACTGTTGGGATAGCACCATCGTAGATCTTACCTGTTGATCCGTCGAATGAGATTACGTCTCCCTCTGTATATGTCTTTCCACCAAGCTTGAATTCCTTCTTAGCTTCGTTCATCTCGATTGCTGAGCATCCAGATACGCAGCACTTACCCATACCACGTGCAACTACTGCAGCGTGTGATGTCATACCACCACGAACTGTAAGGATACCCTGTGCAGCCTTCATACCCTCGATATCCTCAGGTGATGTCTCAAGTCTAACAAGAACAACCTTCTTGCCCTTTGCAGCCCATTCCTTAGCATCCTCTGCTGTGAATACGATCTGTCCTGAAGCAGCTCCCGGTGATGCAGCAAGTGCAGAACCGATAGGCTCAACCTTCTTAAGAGCAGCTGCGTCGAACTGCGGGTGAAGAAGTGTGTCAAGGTTACGTGGGTCGATCATAAGAACGGCCTTCTTCTCTGTGATCATTCCCTCATCAACGAGGTCGCAAGCGATCTTAAGAGCTGCCTGTGCTGTTCTCTTACCATTTCTTGTCTGGAGCATGTAGAGCTTACCGTGCTCAACTGTGAACTCCATATCCTGCATGTCGCGGTAGTGGTCCTCAAGAATTCTGCAAACGTCCTTGAACTGCTTGAATGCCTCAGGGAACTTCTGCTCCATCTCTGTGATGTGCATAGGTGTACGAACACCTGCTACTACGTCCTCACCCTGTGCGTTTGTAAGGAACTCACCGAAGAGGCCCTTGTTTCCTGTTGCAGGGTCACGTGTGAATGCAACACCTGTACCACAGTCATCACCCATGTTACCGAATGCCATTGACTGTACGTTTACAGCTGTTCCCCATGAATATGGGATATCATTATCACGACGGTATACGTTAGCTCTTGGGTTGTCCCATGAACGGAATACTGCCTTGATAGCTTCCTTTAACTGTACGATAGGATCTGAAGGGAAGTCATCACCGATCTTTGACTTGTACTCAGCCTTGAACTGGTTAGCAAGCTCCTTAAGGTCGTCAGCTGTAAGCTCAACGTCAAGCTTAACACCCTTCTCTTCCTTCATCTTGTCGATAAGCTCCTCGAAGTACTTCTTACCAACTTCCATTACTACGTCAGAGAACATCTGGATGAATCTTCTGTAGCAGTCCCAAGCCCATCTCGGGTTACCTGACTTCTCAGCAAGAACCTCAACTACGTCCTCATTAAGTCCGAGGTTAAGGATTGTATCCATCATACCCGGCATAGATGCACGAGCACCTGAACGAACTGATACAAGAAGAGGATTCTCCTTGTCACCGAACTTCTTGCCTGTGATCTGCTCGAGAGTCTCAACGTTCTTCATGATCTCAGCCATGATCTCATCGCTGATCTGTCTGCCATCCTCATAGTACTGTGTACAAGCTTCTGTTGTGATTGTGAAGCCCTGTGGTACCGGAAGGCCGATGTTTGTCATCTCTGCCAGATTGGCACCCTTGCCTCCGAGAAGGTTACGCATGTCTGCATTACCCTCAGTGAACAAATACACCCATTTCTTTGCCATAATAATCTCCTTTTATTAAATAACTTAATAATTCGTTTTTTGCATTGCACAAAAGACAACAAAAAGTTGTCCGGCAATTAATTGTAACATATTTACAGCGCTTCGTTATGTTTTTTTTATAATACTTAATACAAAGCGTAACTGCCTTTAACCCTTAAAGCGGTAGCCGACACCCCAGATTGTGTCGATATACCTGCTCTTCTCACTGTCAGGCTCGATTTTTTCCCTGATTTTCTTAATGTAGACCGTTACCGAGGAGGTTTCTCCGATTGAATCCTGGTCCCAAACCTCCCTGAAAATCTCGTCCTTTGTAAATACCCTGTCAGGATTTTCCGCGAGGAAAAGAAGAAGGTCATATTCCTTACCCGTGAGATTTCTCTCGATACCGTCGGTAAACACCCTTCTTGCGGCCTTGTCAATCCTGAGTCCCTTGACCTCGAGGATGTCAGTGCTTTCCTTTGAGGTAAGCCTTTCAAACCTTGAGATGTGTGCCTTTACCCTTGCCACAAGCTCTGACGGTGAGAATGGCTTTGTGATGTAGTCGTCGGCCCCGAGTCCAAGACCAAGCACCTTGTCCACGTCATCCTTTCTCGCGGTCACCATGATTATCGGTGTGTTCGACTTTTTACGAAGCTCCTTTAAAACCTCAAAGCCGTCCATTCCAGGAAGCATAACATCAAGAAGGATAAGGTCAAAGTCTCCACCCTGTGCCTTCTCAAGTCCCTCGTAGCCGTCTGTTGCGATTTCAGCCTCAAAGTCCGAAACCTCGAGGTAATCCCTTTCAAGCTCTGCTATTGAACCGTCGTCTTCTATTATCAGTATCCTTTTGTTCATTGTTCAATGTACTTCCTAAGTATGAAATGCTGTGTGAGTCCGCGGCCCTCCTCGCTCTGTGCCCAGATACTTCCGCCATGGTCCTCAATAATCTTCTTTGCTATTGAAAGTCCTATTCCGCTGCCGCCCGAGGAATTTGTCCTCGACTCGTCCGCCCTGTAGAACCTCTCGTAAATCTTTGGAAGGTCCGCCTTCGAAATGCCCCTGCCGTTATCCCTCAGTATGCATTCGACAAAGTTGTCATTTTCAAAGACGGTAAGGTTTACCTCTTTGTTTTCCTTGTCATTGTACTTTACGGAATTTCCTATGATGTTGTTTATAACCTTGTTTATCTGCTCGGGGTCTGCAATAACCTCTGTGTTCTCGTTTATTTCATTAATGTAAATAAACTTGAAATCCTTGCCGGCAAGGTCGTCTCCTATGTCCTCGCTGCAGTCGTCGAAGAACTCCTTAGCCTTGATTCGTTGGAAATTGTAGGGAATTCTGTTTGTTTCAATCTTTGAGTAGTAGCTCAGCTCATCAATCAGCTTAACCATGTCATTGGCCTTGTTGTTGATGGTCCTTAAATACTTTTCCCTCTTTTCCGGTGTATCTGCAATGTTGTCAAGAAGTCCCTCACTGTAGCCCCTTATCGTTGTAATAGGGGTTTTAAGGTCATGGGCAATGTTTCTTATGAGGTCCCTCTGTCCCTCGGAGATTCTTTCCTTCTCACTCGTGAAGGCTGCCATTGCCGCCCTCATCTCATCGAAGCTTCTTATTAGGTCACCGACCTCCGACCTTGACTCAGTCTCCAATTTAAAATCAAGGTCACCCGATTTAATCCTTCGGGTGGCCTTGTGTAATTCTCTTAATGGTTTGACTATTGTAATGAAACACCAGTAAAAAACACAAGCCGCCACTATCAGGATGATTAGTATACCCATCCCGAAGGTTAACCGTCCGTTCATTATTGCCTTAATTAGAATAAGCGGCAGCGTGACGGCCATACAGAATATGACGGCTATTTGTGTAAAAAGTCTCATTTAGAAATCAAACTTGTCTGCGAAATAGTTCTCAAGATCCTCAATCTTTACTCTTTCCTGAATCATCGAATCACGATGACGGATTGTTACTGAGTTGTCCTCCTCTGAATCGAAGTCGTATGTGATGCAGAACGGTGTTCCGATCTCATCCTGTCTTCTGTATCTCTTTCCGATTGATCCCCTGTCATCGAACTCACAGTTATACTTCTTTGTGAGCTTCTCGAATACCTTCTCAGCACCCTCGTTGAGCTTCTTTGAAAGTGGAAGCACACCGATCTTTACAGGTGCAAGTGCCGGATGGAATCTCATGACTGTTCTCTGGTCTCCACCGTCAAGCTCCTCAACGTCATATGCTGCGCAGAGGAATGCAAGAACAACTCTGTCTGCACCGAGTGACGGCTCAACTACATAAGGAACATACTTCTCGTTTGTCTCGTCGTCGAGATATGTGAGGTCTTCCTTTGAAAGGTTCATGTGCTGTGTGAGGTCGTAGTCTGTTCTGTCTGCGATTCCCCAAAGCTCGCCCCAACCGAATGGGAACTTGAACTCAAGGTCTGTTGTAGCCTTTGAGTAGAAGCAAAGCTCCTCAGGGCTGTGGTCTCTTGCCCTTAAGTCCTCTTCCTTGATGCCAAGTGAAAGAAGCCATGTGATGCAGTACTGTCTCCAGTATGTGAACCACTCAAGGTCTGTACCAGGCTTGCAGAAGAACTCAAGCTCCATCTGCTCGAACTCACGTGTTCTGAATGTGAAGTTACCTGGTGTAATCTCGTTTCTGAATGACTTACCAATCTGTGCAATACCGAATGGAAGCTTCTTTCTTGAAGTACGCTGTACGTTCTTGAAGTTTACGAAGATACCCTGAGCTGTCTCGGGACGAAGGTAAACTGTGTTTGTTGCATTCTCAGTAACGCCCTGGAATGTCTTGAACATAAGGTTAAAGGATCTGATATCTGTCCAGTCTGTTGCTCCACATGTCGGGCATCCGATCTTGTTGTCTGCGATGAACTGCTGCATTTCCTGCTGGCTCATTGCATCTGCGCTGCCACCCGGAATCTCCTTGCCGTTCTCTGCACACCAGTCCTCGATGAGCTTGTCAGCCCTGAATCTCTCATGGCACTTCTTGCAGTCCATAAGCGGATCAGAGAAGCCTGCGAGATGTCCTGAAGCAACCCATGTCTGCGGGTTCATAAGGATAGCGCAGTCAACACCTACGTTGTACTTTGAATCCTGTACAAACTTAAGCCACCATGCCTTCTTGACATTATTCTTAAGCTCTACGCCGAGATTGCCGTAGTCCCATGTATTTGCGAGACCTCCGTAGATCTCAGAACCCGGGAAAATAAATCCGCGGCTTTTGCAAAGAGCCACAATATCATCAAGCTTGATTTTTGATCTGTCCATGATAAATCTCCTAATAATTTTTACTAAATTGACACTGATAGTTAATTATATAGCATTTCTTCCCATACCGCAACAGATACGGGCCGAAAATCCTTTAAAAAAGCCCAAGTAACGCATATCCGAGTGCGCTTGCCACGGCAGGCTGCCATTCCCATACATATGAGTGTGCATATCACAAAGAGCATAACCTGCACCTGCATTTACAAAAGCTCAAGTGTCCTGAACTTTACCTGCACCTGCATGTTTAAAAGATGCTGCACGCTGTCACAAAACTCTCCTGTCGGAGCGGCATCCGTGTAAAGCTTTGAAAGCGGCGATGCTATCACCCTCTGCCATTCCTTCACGCAGGCCTCATCCTCTATAAAGGGCTTTTCCTCATAAAGGCCCTCAAGCGTAAGCATCTTAAGCTCAAATATCCTTCTTATGTGCACAGGGGCAATTTTCTTCTTCCTTAGCGCACTAAGCGTCAAAAACGCGAGATTGAGCATGGCCTTTGCATCCTCCGGTGCCATGCCCTCAACTGAGAAATAGTCTAAAACCTCCAAAACATACGAGCCGTAAAACATGATGTCGGCGTCAGTGCTTATTTCATCGAAGCTGTCCATCACATGCACCGAATGCATGCTGTAGGCATCCCTGCCCTTTGAAATGGTAAACTCTGCTGCCGTCATCGGTCTTATTGCACCGATAATCTTTGAGTCCTTCTTTGCGGCACTTTTTGCAAATACGGTAATCTTTCCATATGCATCGGTAAGTATCAGAAGTCTCCTTCCGTACTCCCCCTGCAAAAAGGAGGCTAAAATTATTCCCCTGACTGTTTCCTCGTTTTTTACCATTATTCTCCTGCCACGCATTTTACTGACGCAGCCCGTGTTTCATCCCCTAAAAATATTATTTCTTCAGTTCATATCCAAATGAACGGCAGAAGGATTCACTGTCTCTCCAGTTCTTCCTTACCTTAACAAAAAGCTTAAGGTTAACCTGCGCCCCGAGCTGGTCCTCGATTTCAGCCCTTGCGTTCATTCCGATTTTCTTGAGCATCGATCCGCCCTTTCCGATGATGATGCCCTTATGGCTGTCACGCTCACAGATGATATCGGCATCAATGTCATAAAGGCCCGACCTTCTTTCCTTAAAGGAATTGATCATTACGGCAATGCCGTGAGGGATTTCATCCTTAATGAGCCTTAGTGCCTGCTCACGGATAAGCTCCTCAGAGATTGTCCTAAGAGGCATCTGTGTTACAGTCTCCTCATCGTAGTACATCGGTCCCTCAGGCAGGTATTTGTAAATCACGTCAAGCATCTCGTCGAGGTTAGTCCCTTCAGTTGCGCTAACGCATACGATCTCATCAAACTGTGCCTTCTGTCTGTAGGCTGCCATTGATGCCTCGATGTCTGCCTTGTTCTTAAGCGTGTCTGTCTTATTGATGCAAAGCACAACAGGCTTCTTTCCCTTTAACGCACCTATAAGCTGGGCGATAAGCACCTCGCCCTGTCCGATGTATGTGGTCGGCTCTACAAGCCAGACGACTATGTCACAGTCACCGAAGGCCTTTTCAGCCTCCTTATCCATGTATTCGCCGAGCTTGTTCTTTGCCTTGTGGATGCCCGGGGTGTCAACGAAAATGACCTGTCCCCTTTCATCCGTATATACTGTCTCTATTCTGTTTCTTGTAGTCTGAGGACGGTCTGAGGTAATCGCAATCTTCTGGCCTATAAGGGCATTCATGAGTGTGCTCTTACCAACATTTGGTCTTCCGACCAGTCCGACATATCCTGATTTCATACTGAAAGTCCCCTCACGGATTTGAAAATATCCGACTTCTTAATCTGTGTTTCGTTTCCTATTACGCAAAGAGAGCCTGTCTCAAGGATTCTTCTTACCTTTCCTGCAAATGCCCTGATGTCCTCGCATGTACATGAAAGAACCTCGTCACGTGTCTTCTGGAGCATTTCATCGGTCATTCCGTAGATGAAATATCCAAGCTCCCTGCCTGCCTTAACTGCAACAGTAACAGGCTGGTCCATGGATGCGATTGCACCGATAATGTATGTGAGAACCTCATCCTCCGAAAGCTCGACACTCTCAAGGAACTCGGGAAGTTCCTCGTAAACCTTCATTGTGTCGTCGAGGTTAGGATCCCTGTAGGATACAAAGAAGCCCTTTCCGCTCATGTTGTAGCCTGTCATGCAGCCATATGCTCCGCCCTTAACCCTGACATTTGTCCAGAGGTAGTCATAGCTTAAAAATACCTTTACAACATCTGATACACCAGATGGCTTCTCGCCGTCCTTAAGGTAGCAGCCCGTGCGTGCCACATAGTTAACCTGTGAGCCAGTCGTAATTCCCTCGTTTAATGCACTTACCGGGTGAACGTTCTTATTTTCAACCCTTGGCTCAACGCTTTCGATTCCGTTTGCCTTAAGTGCTTCCCTTAAAAGTCCGAGTGCCTCTAAGTCTCCTGTAAGCGCCGCAGTCTTTGGAGCATTGGAAAGCTTCGCCTTTACCTTAACGAGCTCCTTAATGAATCTCTTTCTGTGTACCGGCTCCTTTGAGAACTTAACAGCAGCCGAAAGGAAATCAAGCATCGAGATTCCGCCCGTAAGGTCAAGGAATCTGTCAACTGCATCCGTGTATGAGCCGGACCTTATGATTGCACTTGTGTGACCTGCGCCCTCAATCTTTGCCTGGAGTCTTGACTTCGCCTCAAGAAGCTTGTCGACAATCCTCTTCTCATCCGTAAGAAGTGTCTCGTTTGCCATCTCCTGTGAGAGCTCGACGCCCTTTCCGATTGACCTGTTAAAGGTCCTGATTTCGCAGAGCATCTTTGGAGTAAACCTTGTGCCGTCAGAATTTCTTCCGCCGAGTCCGTATGAGGTAAGCGCGAAATCGATTCCGCCTGTCTCAAGAAGCATCTCGTCAGAGAGCTCGCGGTAGCTTCTCTTTTCTGTATCCATCTCACCATAAAGTGATGTCATGAACGAGGCATACTGAAGCTCCTCCTCAGTAAAATCAGAGAGGTCATAAAGAAGCCTTGCATATGCGATTCCGTGAGAAGGAAGGTCAGTATATACAACACCGTCATTAAGTGAGGTATGTACAGTATCTGCCTTCTTTTCAATGTCCTTAAGCTCAAGGTGCGGAAGACACTTCTTAAGCTCCTCGTCGTCAGCCTCCTCCTGGTAATGCTTTAACTCCTTCTCGTGCTCGGAAATTTCAGTGATTTCCTCCTCCGAGAGACTTTCCTTAACGGCCCTGAGGCTTTCTGCCAGTGCCTCCTCCTTCTTTGCTGTAAGTCCCTTTTCAGGGTAAATTACAACGGTTGATGTAAATGTATTGTCAAGGAAGAGTTCCTTGAGAATGCCCTCGAAATATCCCTTGTCCTTTAGTTCGTTAAGCTGCTCGAATTCCTTTTCATATGTAAGGAAATCAAACGGGGTCCTTTCGTAAATCCATGACTCAAGCGCATTAAGTCCAAATGCCAGTCCGGCCGGAGTCCTGCCGAAATCCTCCTCCCTGTACTTAAACTCGAGGAAGTTAAGGGCAGCCCTGAGGCTTCCCATAGGGATTCCCTCATCGACTATCGATGATATGACATCCTTAATCACTGTCTTAAAGGCATAAAGCTTTTCCTTTTCAGTGTTCTTTGAAACAACGGTAAAATAAGGCTGCTTTATCCCTGCCGAATATCCGCCGTATACCTCTTCTCCGATTCCAGCCTCAATGAGTGCCTCGCGAAGCGGCGCACCCGGTGCTGAAAGAAGAATGAACTCAAGCACCTCGTAAGCGAGGTCCTTTAATGAATCAGGATCCTCGTCACATGCAAAGTTTGCGGAAAGGTAAACCTTATCCTTCTCGTCCTCACTGTCAAGGATTGCATATGGCTTTTCGGCATAGATTTCACCCTCTGGTGCCTTCTGTCCCGTTACAATTGTATTTGTATCATCCTTTTCGTACTTTGAAAGATATTCTTCGTCGAGCCACTCGAGTCTTTCCTCCATGTCGAGGTCGCCGTAGAAATAGATGTATGAATTTGACGGATGGTAATATGTCCTGTGGAAATCGAGGAAGCCCTCGTATGTAAGCTCAGGAATGTTGTCCGGGTCTCCGCCTGACTCATAGCTGTAGGTTGTGTCAGGGAAGAGTGAATTGAGCGTATATCTTTCGAGCACGCTGTCAGGGTTTGAATAAACACCCTTCATCTCGTTATAAACAACGCCGTTAATCTTAAGGCTTCCGTCCTCTGAAACCTCGTAGTGCCAGCCCTCCTGCTCAAAGATCTTCTTCTCCTTGTAGATGTTTGGCCTGAGCACGGCATCCATGTATACGCCGCAGAGGTTCTTAAAGTCCTTAAGATTGCAGCTTGCCACCGGATAAACTGTCTTATCGGGATATGTCATTGCATTGAGGAAGGTATTGAGGCTTCCCTTTGCAAGCTCAATGAACGGGTCCTTTAACGGATACTTTTCAGATCCGCAAAGAACCGAGTGCTCCATGATGTGGGCAACACCCGTCGAATCCTTAGGTGTAGTCCTGAATGCGATATAGAAAACCTTGTTCGGGTCCTCTGACTTTATTGTAAATACCCTTGCACCTGTCCTTACATGCTCGTAAAGTGTGCAGAGTCCTCCTGCTTCCTTAATGAATCTTTCTTCGATTTTTCTGTACTTTGCTTCGGTCATGTTTTTTCCTTCGTTTTAAATATTTCCTATCATGTAATCCTTAAACAAAAGGATGCATTCGGTGAGGCACTTATGGATGTAAAGCACCCCGTCCGATTTAATCGGTATACCGTAAATCCTGTCCGGATATACCTTTTTTGCGGCGGATATTGCCCTTAGCTGGTTGTAGTCGCTTGTGATGACTCCTATCATCACGGGTGGCGGAACCATCCTTACCCTCTCATCATTCTCAATAACCTTGAGTGATACCCTTATCCTGTCAATTGTTGACTGTGAATAGGTTTCAATGAGCAGCCTGTCCTCACGCACACCCTGCAGCACGAGGTAGTTGTACATCGCAAGTGCCTCAGGCACCGCATCATCCTCCTCAATGCCTCCCGACAACACAAATACCGTATCGGGATTGTTGACGCTGTACTCGGCAGCACGGTCAAGCCTGTATTTGAGCGTTGTGGATATTCCGTCCTGGTATACCCTGTCGCCCATTACGATGACATAGTCACAGCCCTCCTTGGCTGTACTCTTTCCAGTGCTTAGCACAAGGAAAAGTATCCATGCCACTATCATAATTCCGAGCACAAATGTCGTATATACGAATACCGGAAGCCTCCTTGGCATTCCGTCCCTGTCCCTCTTCTCGGCCCTGTGGAAAAATCCCATCAGCACGAAGATGACCGAAAGCATCGGCCATATCGCACAATAACCCGTGGTGATTCCCGAATAAACGACTATCACCACAAAGTAGAGTAAACACAGTATTGCCGTTATGAAAAACAGTGCCGTCAACGATATCCTCCAAGAATGTCAAAGCTCTCCGGGAGCCTGTCAAATTTAACCATGATTCTTTCCGACGCATGCGGGCATGAATCCATTTCCTCTCCCGTTTCCTCTTTTCGTATCGATAAAACCTTCACCTTAATGTCTGTAAGGTCAGGCTTTAATATTTCAATTTCATCACCCACTGAGAACTTGTTCTTCTGCATGAGGTGTGCATAGCCGTCATCATCAACGCTCTCAACACATCCAAAGTATGTATAGTCCTTTACATATGTGTTTGCATCATAGACAAGTGCCTCCTCGCCCGGTCTGCCGAAGTAGAAGCCGGTACAGAACTCCCTGTAGGTGCACTTAGCAATTTCCTCACGGTACTTTGGAAGGTTCTCCACATATTTTGCGGGGTCCTCATACCAGTCGTCGATTGCATTACGGTAGGTTCTTGCAACCGTAGCCACATAGAGCTGTGTCTTCATTCTGCCCTCTACCTTAAGTGAGTCTATTCCCGCGTCAATAAGCTCCGGCACATGCTCAATCATGCAAAGGTCCTTGGAGTTAAAGATATATGTACCCCTCTCGTTCTCCTCAACCGGATAATACTCACCTGGCCTCTGGGCCTCAACGAGTGAATAGCTCCATCTGCACGGATGAGTGCACGCACCGAGGTTTGCATCCCTTCCCGTCATGTAGCTTGAAAGAAGGCACCTGCCCGAATATGAGATGCACATTGCACCGTGGATAAAGGCCTCAATCTCCTTATCCTCAGGGATGTTTTTCTTTATCTCCTTAATCTCCGTAAGTGAAAGCTCCCTTGCACATACAACACGTGTTGCTCCCATCTCATACCAGAAATTGAATATTCCGTAGTTTGTGTTATTAAGCTGTGTCGAAACGTGGATTTCTATCTCTGGACAGATTTTCCTTGCAAGTCTCATAAGTCCGACATCACTCATAATGAGTGCATCTGGCTTAACCTCCTTAAGCTCGTGAAGGTATTCTTCCGCTGCCTTAAGGTCCCTGTTATGTGCAAAGATGTTAACCGTCACATAGACCTTCGCGTTTCTCTCATGGGCAAACTCAATTGCCTCAAGCATTTTTTCCTTTGTGAAATTATCGGCCTTGGCCCTAAGTGAAAAGGCCTCACCGCCGATATATACGGCATCTGCTCCGTAAAGGATTGCCGTCTTTAAGGTTTCAAGATTGCCGGCAGGCATTAATAATTCTGGTTTTTTCATATTTTCACACTGATACTGACTCCGTCTCCAAGCGGGATAACGGATGTCTCAAGCCTTTCGTCATGTTTAATCCTATAGAGAAATTCCCTCATTCTTTCGTGTGTCGTGCGGTCACGCCTGTCAACCGTAAACCTTGACTCCATAACGGTATTGTCCTGCAGGACATTGTCCGCTATAAGGATGCTTCCCTCATCCATAAGCTCCATTATGTCAGGAAGCCAGTTGAGGTACTGTCCCTTTGCAGCGTCAAGGAAAACGATGTCATATTTCCTTCCCTGCAAATCCTTTAGGATTTTTGTCGCGTCACCCTCATAAAGGGTAATGTTTTTTAGTCCGCTTTTTTCTATGTTTTCCCTCGCAATCGGTATCCTCTTTTCATAGTTTTCAATCGTGTCGACCGCACCAGACTGACGTGCGAAAACTATCGTCGAGTATGCTATTGCAGTACCGATTTCGAGTACATTTTTAGGTTTTTTAATAGCACAAATAGTCCGAAGGAAACCTTCCGTTTCCCTGCGGACTATAGGTACATCGTGACCGGTTGCATAGTCACGCATATTTACAAGAAGTTCGTCGTTCTCTTTGTCAAGCGAAAAGAGATATTCACTGATGCGTTTTGAATCCATTCTCAACCCTCGGCTCCACCACCGAGTACGGCTTCCTCCTCTTTTGTCTCTTCCTGTGACTGTCTTTCCTTGATTTCCTCTTCCGTAAGTGAAATGGCATCAAGGAGCTCCTTTGTCGTCATTGAAGTATTGATCGTATACTCTCCGGGATAAAACTCTGCTCCGTAAACAATTGTCATCACCCTGAAGGCCGGCTCGTTTGTGATAAGGTCAAGGTTCTTTAGCCTCTCCGCAATCTCACTACCACCATCGCCCTCCTTAATCACAAACTCGATATCCCGTCCGGGAGCCTCCTCAAGCGGGGCCTGGTAAAATATGTCGCTTCCGAATTTGAACGAGTACTTTGTGATTACAAAAACCGCCAGCACAAAAAGAGCCGCAACTATGATTTTTTTAGCTATTCTTCCGACAGTTTCCATTTATACTTCCATGATGATTGGCAGGATTACGGGTGTCCTCTTCATCCTTCTCCAGATGTAATCCGAGAGGTCATCACGCACCTTGCCCTTAAGTGCCGTCCAGTTGCTGAGCTCCTTCTTTGACGAATTGTCAAGTGTGTCAAGAACTACATTTCTGGCATCCTCAATAAGGGACTCATTCTCCCTTACATATACAAATCCACGGCTTACAATATCGGGTCCAGAAACAACCATTCCCGACTCCTTGTCCATGGCCATTACCACGATAATGATACCATTGTTTGCGAGGTTTTGTCTATCGCGGATGACTATGTTGCCTACGTCTCCGACACCGAGTCCGTCTACGTAAACCGGTCCTGCCTGTACATGGTCGACAATCTCGCAGTTCTCCTCGTCGAGGCTTATCACATCACCTGTCTCGGCCATGATGATATTCTCCCTCGGTATTCCGACTGAATCGGCAATGTCTCCCTGTGCCAGCCTGTGGCGGTACTCACCATGCACCGGAATTGTAAACTTCGGGCATACGAGAGAGTAAAGAAGCTTGATTTCCTCGGCACATGCATGTCCCGATACGTGCGTATCGTTATAGATAACCTCGGCATGCTTCCTGCAAAGCTCGTTGATAACCTTTGCAACAGCCTTCTCATTTCCAGGAATTGGTGTTGATGAAAGGATTACAACGTCACCCTCGCTGATGTTTATCTTCTTATGCTGGCCTGTTGCCATTCTTGAAAGAGCCGCCATCGACTCTCCCTGTGAGCCCGTTGCAATAAGCACCATCTTTCCCGGCTCATAGTTCTTTATCTGTGAGATGTCGATGAGGGTACCCTCCCTCATGGTGATATATCCAAGCTCGGCAGCCGTCGTGATGACATTGATCATACTCCTGCCGTCAATGCATACCTTCCTGCCGTGCTTCTCAGCCGTTGTGATAACCTGCTGAACCCTGTCAACGTTTGATGCAAAGGTTGCAATGATTATCCTCTTGTCCTTGTTGTGTGCAAAAACCTGCTCGAAGGTATTTCCGACTGTGCTCTCGGAGCTTGTAAAGCCCGGGCGCAGTGCATTTGTGGAGTCACACATAAGTGCAAGCACGCCCTCGTGTCCAAGCTCGGCAATTCTCTGAAGGTCAATCGGGTCACCGAATACCGGTGTGTAGTCAACCTTAAAGTCACCTGTGTGGAGAAGAACTCCCGCAGGTGTTGTAATTGCCAGTGCCGCAGCATCCTGGATTGAG
>JAUNDA010000019.1:0-14278 GCA_030526295.1 Eubacteriales bacterium | reverse complement strand
TCGACACTCATGTCCCCTGCCTCGACTATCTGTCCGAACCTTACTACATTAAGCTCGGCTGACTCGTATATTCCCGCCTCCTTAAGCTTATGCTCAATAAGCGCGATTGTAAGCTTTGCACCGTAAACTGGTACATTAAGCTCGCGAAGAACATATGGAAGCGCTCCGATATGGTCCTCGTGGCCATGTGTGATAAAGAATCCCTTGACCTTGTCAAAGTGCTCCCTGAGGTATGTCACATCGGGGATTACAAGGTCAACACCCGGTGTCTCGTCATCCGGGAATGCCATACCGCAGTCGATGATGATAATACTCTCATCAGATTCAATCGCCGTTATGTTCATTCCGATCTGCTCAAGGCCTCCGAGCGGAATTATCTTTATCTTCGAATTTTTCTTATTGTTATTTTCTCTGTTTCCTCTTCTTCTCGTCATTGTTATTTTTCAATATCGATTTCGCCGTCAAGAAGCTCACTGAATACATTGAAAACAGCCTCGTATTCATCATCGTCCTCAACACTCTCGTAGATGGCTTCCTCGTCATCAGGACCTGAAACGTCCTTCATTACATAGCAGTCACCGTCTTCATCATCAGGAGCATCTGTTACAAGGATGTATCCCACTCCTCCGAGAATTGTTGATTCGAGGATTGTAAATTCTACCTCGCTGCCGTCATCCATGAGCATTACAATCTTATCGTCCTGCATCGTTATTGTTCCTTTCTTTCATAAATGTTTCCAGAATTAAAGAGGCTGCAATCTTGTCAATATATGTTTTTCTCTCGGATGCCCTTACGTTTGCCTCCTCGAGAATCTCATCGGCTCCGATTGTGGTAAGCCTCTCATCATACATAACCACTTCTATATTAAGTCCGTCCTGCATCAGGCGGTACCTAAGGTTCTCTGCAAATTCACGGCTCTTTAATGATCTTTCACCGCTTGAGCCGTCCATGTTTACGGGGTCTCCCACAACAATGAGCTCCACGTCCTTTAGGGCCGCAATGTCACTAAGCCTTCTTAGTGTCGGGCGGATTTTTGACTCCCTGTCCCTTGTGATGGTTTCAACCGGCGAAGCGATAACCTGTAATTCATCGCTAAGCGCCACCCCGACGGTTTTTGAACCAAAGTCAAGACCCATCAGTCTTCCCATAAATATTTCCTTTCACGCAAAAACAACAACATGCCCATTTAAAAAGGGGCATGTTTAAAAAGCAAGTTTTAAATTGGCATCTCACCTTAGCTGAGCTTGTTCTCCACGTAGCTTGACATCAGCTCTTCGAGAATCTCGTCACGTTCAACCTTCATTATGAGTGTTCTCGCATTTTTATGGCTGGTGATATAGGTGGGATCACCTGACATGATATAACCGACTATCTGGTTAATCGGATTGTAGCCCTTCTCAACAAGCGCATTATATACATCAGCAAGCACCTTGCTAACATTAGGTCTCTCACTGTCATAGATGTATCCGATTTTCTGTGTTCCCTGATTATCCATGTCGTCACGTCCTCTTTAATCCTAAAGCTATTTTACACTAGTAACAGTGCTTCGTCCATACCTTTTACATTACAAATTTCTTTCACTGCCCCATTTATTATTTCACCGGGAAGAGGTGCCTCGCCAATGGCTTCCTTTATGCACCTTACATACTCCCTTGTATAGCCCGTGAGATATTTCCTTCCGTCATGCTCGATGGTTTCCTCATAGAGGAATTCTGCATCATTACCCAGGTAACCAAGCCTGTATTCATGGCTAAGCTGTTCACACGCCTCAATGAGTCTCTTACTCCTCTCACCCTTAACGGCCTCTGTGAGCTGTCCGTCCATTTTGTCAGCCACGGTGCCCTTTCTTCTTGAATATTTGAATACATGTGCCTCATAGAAGCCGACCGTTTTTGCAAACTCAAGCGACTCCTCGAAATTCTCCTCTGTTTCACCAGGGAATCCTACGATGATGTCAGTTGTAATTGCAGCAAGCGGCCATGTCTCCCTGATGATTCTTACACCCTCAAGAAACTCCGCACTTGTGTAATGGCGGTTCATCTTCTTAAGAATCTCATCGCTTCCTGACTGAAGAGACAGATGGAAGTGCGGGCAGACCTTTTCATACCTTTTAAGCTCTGCGATAAACTCCCCTGTGATAAGCCTGGGCTCAAGGGAACCAAGTCTTATTCTCTTAATGCCTGGAACCGCGTTTATTCCCGCAATAGTCTGCATGAGCACGTCTCCGAGGCTTGAAAGGTGAATGCCCGTGAGCACGACCTCAGTAATCCCGCGCTCTGCAAGTCCTACCACCTCACGAACCGTATCCTCGGGGTCCCTCTTTGTAACCCTGCCCCTTACATATGGAATGATGCAGTATGAGCAGAACTGGTTGCAGCCGTCCTCAATCTTAAGGAAGGCCCTTGTATGCCCGTCAAGCTCGGTCAACATAATCTGAGTTCCCTCGCCCTCACGGCCCTCGATGATGTCAGCTATATTTCCCTTATCCTTATTCGATACCCAGATGTCAACCTCAGGTTCCTCAATGCCCTTTCCCTGGATGACGCTGTCAACATAGCAGCCTGCTGCCACAATTGTCGCATCGGGATTAAGCTTTCTGGCACGGTGAAGCATCTGGCGTGACTTTCTGTCCGCGATGTTTGTAACAGTGCAGGTATTGATGATATAGACATCCGCCTTTTCGTCAAAGGCCACCTCCTCATGTCCCCTCGCCTTAAGCTCCTGAACCATGAGGTCGGATTCATATGTATTAACCTTGCATCCTAATGTATGTATTGCAAATTTCATTGACTAACTACCTTCTTCGGAGTATATTACTAATATCTTTTTTTGGAGGCGAAACATGCAGGTAAATATTAAGCTTGATTCAATCGACAAGGTGCGTGAGTTTGTTAACACCGTTAACCGTTTTCATTCCGATTTCGACCTTATCAGCGGCCGATATGTAATAGACGCCAAGTCTATCATGGGTATTTTCTCACTCGATCTTTCAAAGCCGCTTTCGCTTGACATCCACGAAAACGACACAGATGACCACGATGAGCTTATGGCAGCCTTAAAGCCATTCCTCGTATAAGGTTATCTACCTGCGGATTTGCGGGCCGCCTGCTTTTTTCCGGCAGAACCCCTTGTCCCGTTACCATTATTTTTCACAGTGCCTTTTATCTCCCTTGGAGGTATGAGGCACTTTTTTTTGTCAAATCCAATAAGGTCCTCACGGCCTGCTGCAATAAGTGCTTCCCTCACAAGCCTGTAATTCTCAGGCTTTTTATATTGCATGAGTGCCCTCTGCATTGCCTTTTCATGCGGGTCATGCGCCGTGTAAACCTTCTTCATTGTTCTCGGGTCATAGCCAGTATAATACATGCATGTGGCGGCAGTAAACGGTGTCGGATAAAAGTCCTGCACCTGCTCTGGCATGTATCCCATATCCCTTATCGCCTCTGCAAGCGCCACTGCGTCCTTAAGCGTTGAGCCAGGGTGCGACGAAATAAGATAAGGCACAAGGTACTGCTTATCCATATGCACCTCTTTGTTTGCCTTTTCAAAGAGCTTTTTAAACTCGGCGTAGACTCTCGTTCCCGGCTTACCCATAAGGCTGAGCACGCCGTCACTTACATGCTCAGGAGCAACTCTCAGCTGTCCGCTCACATGGTATTTGCAAAGCTCCCTCATGAACTCGGCACCGTGCTTTTTGTCATATACGACATAGTCAAAGCGAACGCCGCTTCTTACAAAGACCTTCTTAACCCCAGGAAGGCCTCTCAGCTCACGAAGAATTTTTATGTATTCGCTGTGGTCTGCCTTAAGTGCCTTACAGCCCTCAGGGAAAAGACACTGCCTCTCCTTACATGCACCGCACTTAAGCTGCTTGTCGCATGCGGGATGTGTAAAGTCTGCCGTCGGGCCTCCGACATCGTGGATATAGCCCTTAAAATCGGGATCCTTAAGGAAAAGCTTAGCCTCCCTTATTACCGACTCCCTGCTTCTGCACTGTACGATTCTTCCCTGGTGGAAGTTAAGTGAGCAGAAGGAACAGCTTCCAAAGCAGCCCCTGTTAAGCGATATTGAGAACTTAACCTCGTCAAGTGCCGAAACCTTCTCCTTGTATGAGGGATGCTGAGCCCTCTCATATGGAAGCTCATAAACCTCATCAAGCTCCTTTGTTGTAAGCGGCCTCTGTGGCACGTTCTGGACGATATACCTGTTCTCACCATACTTTTCGGCAAGCGGTACAGCCGTAAACGGGTCCGTATTCTCAGACTGAAGCTTAAAGCTTAATGCAAAGGCTTTTTTGTCACTTAGTATCTCATCAAACGTCGGAAGCTCCCTTACGTCCTTAAAGCCATTAAGCTCCCTCGCCTTAACAACGGTTCCCCTGACATTCTTAATCTCATCAACCGGTGTTCCGGCGTTTAGTGCGTTTGCTATTTCAAGCATTGAAAGCTCACCCATGCCATACTGCAGGATGTCTGCACCACTGTCCAAAAGAACCGATCTTTTTACCTTGTCCTGCCAGTAATCATAGTGGCCGAGTCTTCGAAGGGATGCCTCGATTCCGCCGATTACTACAGGTATTTTTTTATATTTTTTCCTAATGAGGTTACAGTAAACAGTCACTGCCCTGTCAGGCCTTACACCTGCCTTGCCTCCCGGTGTGTAGGCGTCAGTGCTTCTTGGCTTTTTGTTAACGGTATAGCGGTTAACCATCGAATCCATGTTTCCAGCCGACACCAAAAAGGCAAGCCTTGGCTCGCCGCATACGGTTACCGATTCCTCGTTCCTAAAGTCAGGTTGTGCAATGACCGCCACCCTGTAGCCCGCATTTTCAAGCACCCTTGAAATTATCGCAGAACCAAAAGATGGGTGATCCACGTATGCATCACCCGTCACAATTACAAAATCAGCCTGTTCCCAGCCTCTTTCCCTTATTTCCTTTTTATTTACCGGTAAAAACAATTCTTTCCTTTCGGTTAGCTGCACCAGACAACTTCATCCTCTGCGATACACCTTTCAACCATCTCATCGATGCAGTCTGCAAGATGTGTCTCAGACTTCTTAATTGTATCAAGCCTTGGCTTTGTAACAGGATGCTTTGCAACAAAGATTGTGCAGCAGTCCTCGTACGGAAGGATACTTGTCTCGAAGGTACCGATCTTTTCCGCAAGGTTTACAATCTCCTGCTTGTCAAAGCCGATAACAGGTCTGTAGACCGGAAGGTTACAAACCTCGTCAGTACACCTAAGTGAGAAGGTTGTCTGTGAGGCAACCTGGCCGATTGACTCACCCGTGATGAGTCCGATGCAGTCATTAGCCTCTGCAATCCTCTCTGCAATCTTCATCATGTATCTTCTCATGATGATTGTAAGCTCGTCATGCGGGCACTTCTCGTAAATCGCAAGCTGGATTTCCGTGAAGTTAATGATGTGAAGCTTGATTGTTCCTGAATACTTGGCAACGGCCTTTGCCAGGTCAACAACCTTCTGCTTTGCCCTCTCAGATGTATATGGCGGTGCATGGAAGTAGCATGCCTCAAGTATAACGCCACGCTTTGCAATCATATATCCCGCAACCGGTGAATCGATGCCGCCTGAAAGAAGAAGCATTGCCTTTCCGTTTGTTCCAATCGGCATTCCGCCTGCACCGGGGATTATCTTTGTAAATACATTGACCTGTTTTCTGATTTCAATGTAGATTGTGAAGTCAGGATTATGCACGTCAACACGTGAGCCCGGATATGCAGTAAGCACATCATATCCCACATCGGCATTGATTTCATCCGATGTCTTCTCATATGTCTTGTCAGCCCTTCTGCACTTTGCCTTAAAGGTAAACTCCTGTTCCGGATGCTCTGACTTTACAAACTCGAGAATCTTCTCGCGAAGCTCGCCGTACTCGCATACCGGGAACTGAATCATCGGACAGATGGCAATGACACCGAAAACCTTTGTGAGCGCATCAACAACCTCATCGTAGTCATACTCGCTCATGCAGTTTACATAAATTCTACCCTGTTCCTTCTGGATGACAAAATCTCCGTCAACCCTCTTAAGGTGCTCCCTTGCCTGGTGCATGAGTGCATCCTCAAACATGTAACGGTTCTTTCCCTTTGTTCCTATCTCTGCATACTTAAGCAGAAAGCTCTGATATTTCATAACAATTAACCTTTCGTTTGTTTCGGTCTAGCTGCCAGACATTTATTCCCGCATAAGCCAAATGTTGTCATAAGCCCGATTGTTGTCATAACCCCATAGCATTCATATGAAGTCGGCTGAACATAGTGTGAATCACTCGTCAATCAAATCCCGGGGATTCCCTCTTAATGTCCTAAATCAATACCTCGTAAAACGCCTTAGTACAGGCAAAAGCTCCTCTATGCAGTCGGCGCAGTAATCCGCCTCCTCCTCTGTGTTGTATATGCCAAAGGAGAATCTGATTGTCGAGTCGAGAAGCTCTTTTCTAACCCCGATTGCCTTTAGTGTTCCCGATATTCCCGGGTGGTTTGAGGAGCAGGCACTTCCCGATGATACCGAGATTCCCTTTTCCTCAAGTGCATGAAGCAGAACCTCTGCCCTTATGCCCTCAAAGCTTACCGAAAGCACATGTGCTGAAAAGTCAGCATTCTCACCCTCGGCATTTCCTGAATTTATTGTCACTCCCTCGAGGGCGCTTAACCTCTCAGTAAGTCTTTCCCTTACCTTAAGCATTCCCTCGTGGATTTTTTCAAACTCCTTATAATAGAGTTCACACGCAAGGCCCATTGAGGCGATACCCGGTACATTCTCGGTTCCTGACCTCATGTCCTTTTGCTGTCCACCTCCAAGTATAAGTGGTGTGATTCTGCATTTTTCATCGATATAGAGGAAGCCGCAGCCCTTTGGTCCGTGAATCTTATGAGAGCTCATCGAAACCATGTCTACCTTCCACTGCTTCGGCCTTATCATTATCTTGCCGTATGCATTTATCGCATCAGTATGCACGTAGCAGGCTGGATTCTTCCTTTTTACGATTTCGGCAATTTCCTTAATAGGCTCGATTGAACCTATTTCATTATTTACCGCCATCACGGATACAAGGATTGTATCCTCCCTTACCTTGCTCTCAAGCACCTTTAGGTCCACATGTCCCTTTTCGTCAACCGGGATAAACTCTATCTCGTAGCCGTTTTCCTCCAGAAATTCCATCGGCTTGTAGATGGCCGCATGCTCAATCTGGCAGCTTATGATGTGCTTACCCCTTCTTTTTCTTGAAAGGGCGGTACCGATAAGTGCGAGGTTATTAGATTCCGTTCCTCCCGATGTAAAAACAATCTCGGAGGGCTTTACCTTCATTGTCCTTGCAATTTTTTCAGAGGCCTCCTTAATAAGCTTCTCAGCCTCCATTCCCCTAAGGTGCTTTGAAGAGGGGTTTCCGTACTCCTCTGTCATCACCTTCATGCAAAGAGCAGCGACCTCGTCCCTTACCCTTGTCGTTGCCGCATTGTCAAAATAAACGTCTCTCATCCCGGTCACTCAAATTCCTTCTGTGAATCAACTATCTCAAGTCTTATCATTATGAGGCTAAGTATTGCTATCGCCGCAGTCTCAGTCCTTAAAATCCTCTTTCCGAGTGAAACGGGCTTAATGCCGTGGTTCATCGCAAACTGTACCTCAAGCCTGTCATATCCGCCCTCGGGACCGATAAAGGCCGCGATGTCACTTCCAGGAAGAAAGCTTATTATCGATTCGCAAAGACCTGTCATTCCGTTCTCATCCTCATATGGGATAAGTGTCACATTGCTCTCGGCCTCTGCCCTCTTTACAGCCTCCGTAAAGCTTAAGGGCTTATGAACTGTCGGGATGACACTACGCTTTGACTGCTTTGCCGCAGCCTCTGCGATGGCCTGCCACCTCTTAATCTTTGATTCCTCTTTTTTCGGCTCAAGCTTCATCACACAGTTTTTTGAGACAACAGGCACAATGTCCGTGACACCAAGCTCCGTTGCCTTCTGAATGATAAGCTCCATCTTGTCTGATTTAGGAAGCGACTGGTACAGCGTCACGTGTGCAGGAAGCTCGTGGTTATCCTCACTTATCTCATCGATAACGAGGCAAAGCTCCTTTAGTCCGGTGTCAGCTGTTTCCACGGTACAGTACATATCGGTACCGTCCTCTCCGGAAACTACGATTTTCTCACCGCTTCTTAGTCTCAACACATTTACGGCATGGTTATAATTGTCATCCCTGAGGATAACCCTGCCTTCAAAAACATCTTCACTTTTTACAAAAAAATGATGCATCAGATTTCGTGAATAAAAATGCCGGATCTTAATTTCGGCTCAAACCATGTTGACTTAGGCGGCATGAGAAGGCCTGCATCGGCTACTCCAAAGAGCTCCTGCATGCTTGTCGGGTACATTGCAAAGCTGACACCCTTCTCCTGTGCCATCTCCATAAGAGGCTTAATACCCTTTATTCCGCCGATAAACTTAATTCTCTTATCTGTTCTCGGATCACCAATTCCAAGAATCGGGCTTAGAACTGTATCCTGAAGAACCGATACGTCAAGAACCTTAACCGGATCCTTTTCCACCTTAGCCGCATACTCATCCTTAACTGTAAGTGTATATGGCTTACCCTCAAGGTACATTGAAACCTCAAACTTATTAAGAGGCTTCTCGAACGAAGCTGCCTCACTTACTGTAAATGCGCTGTCCTTATTTATCCTATCAATGAACTCAGCCGCACTCATTCCGTTAAGGTCGAGTACGTATCTGTTGTAGTCCATGATTTTGAGCTCATCATCCGGGAAAAGCACAGAGAGGAAATACTCGGCCTCTGTCATGTCGGCTCCCTCGGTCCTCTTTCTCTGTGATACCTTTACTGCTGATGCTGCCCTGTGGTGACCGTCTGCGATATAGGTATTCGGCACGTTTCCAAATCCCTCTTCAATCTTTTTAACAGCCTCGGGATCACTTACAACCCAGACTCTCTCTCCGATTCCTTCCTCTGTAACGAAGTCATACTCGGGGGTTGTTTCTTTTATATTCGAAACAATCTGTGATAACTCATCCGTTTTATGATATGCCAGGAAAATAGGGCCAGTCTGGGCACTCATTGTATAAACATGGTTGATTCTGTCAGCTTCCTTTTCGGCAACCGTATTCTCATGCTTTTTGCATACGCCTGTCTCATAATCCTTTACTGCAGTCGCACCAACAATACCTGTCTGGCTTCTTCCATCCATTGTAAGCTCATAGATGTAGTAGCAGGGATTCTCATCCTGCATGAAGATTCCCTTTGCCTTCCACTCCTCATATGTCTTCCTTGCATGGTCATAAACCTTCTGTGAATACATATCCTCTGTTGGCTTAAAGGCAGTTTCCGGTCTGTCAATGTTAAGGAAACTAAGCGGCCTTGTCTTTACAAACTCCGCTGCCTCTTCCCTTGTATATACGTCATAAGGAAGTGCTGCCACTTCCTTTACGTGCTCCTTTACGGGTCTTACCGCCCTGAATGGTTTTACTGTGCTCATCTAGTCTTCCTCATCAGCTAAAAAGTAATATATGACTTCATTAAAGAATAAATCTTATTTTGCTCTATTAAAGAATAAGTCTTATTTTGTTCTATTAATGAATAAGTCTTACCTTGATAACTCCGTCGATAGCCTCGATTTCCTTAATTACAGACTCCGGAACCTCGCCGTTAAAATCAAGGATTGTATATGCAACATCTCCCCTTGCCCTGTTAACAAGGTTTTCGATGTTAAGTCCGTTTGAAGCAACGTTGTCTGTGAATAAGCCGAGCATTCCGACCTTATTCTCGTGAAGGATTGTGATTCTGTCTCCCTCAGCCCTTACAAATGATACGTCAGGGAAGTTAACAGAATTTGTGATGTTGCCATTCTCAAGGTATTCCCTCATCTGTCTTGCTGCCATGACTGCACAGTTCTCCTCAGCCTCAGGAGTACCTGCTCCAAGATGCGGTGTGCAGATGACATTTTCCATGTTCATCTGACGCTCTGTTGGGAAGTCTGAAGCAAATGCTGCAATCTTTCCTGAGATAAGAGCATCTGTAACAGCGTCATTATCAACAACAGGTCCTCTTGCAAAGTTGATGAGATATACCTTGTCCTTCATCTTTGAAATTGACTTTGCATTGATGAGCTGTCTTGTCTCGTCTGTAAGTGGTGTATGGATTGTGATGAAATCACATGTTGTGAAGATCTCGTCGATGTCGTCAACCATCTTTACATCGCCCTTAAGCTCAAGAACCCTTAAGTGTGAAAGGTACGGGTCATAGCCGATAACATCCATGCCGAGTGCATGGCATGCCTTTGCAACCCTTGAACCTACTGCTCCTACACCGATGACACCGATCTTCTTGCCCATGATCTCAGGTCCGCAGAATACCTCCTTGCCAGTCTCAACGATTCCGCCGTACTGAGACTCCTTTCCGGGAAGCTCCTTAACCCACTTTGAAGCCTTCTGAACATTTCTTGCAGCCATGATCATTGTGCAGATAACGAGCTCCTTAACTGCGTTTGCATTTCCACCAGGAGTATTAAATACGCAGATACCTGCCTGAGTACATCTGTCAACCGGGATTGTGTTGATGCCGGCACCAACTCTTGCGATAACCTTAAGTGATGGTCCGAACTCAAGGTCGTTAAGCGGAGCCGAACGAACCATGATTGCATCCGGGTCCTCCATATCCTTGCTGATTGTATACTTCTCTGGGCTTAATTTCCTAAGTCCTGCGTCTGAAATCTTATTATATGTTAATACCTTAAACATTAGTGTGTCCTCTCAAATTCCTTCATAAATTCTACTAATCTCTGTGCGCCCTCGATAGGCATTGCATTGTAAAGGCTTGCCCTCATTCCGCCAACAACCCTGTGGCCCTTGACATTAACAAGTCCTGCGGCATCTGCCTCCTTGCAGAAGAGTGCGTCAAGCTCCTTATCTCCCGTTACAAACGGAATGTTCATAAGTGAGCGGTATTCCTTTACAACCATTCCCTTAAACATTGAGCTTTCATCGAGGAAATCGTAAAGCACCTTTGCCTTCTTCTCGTTCCTCTCCTTCATTGCCTCAAGGCCGCCTGTACGCTTGATCCAGTCGAATACGAGACCGCATACATAGATAGCCCAGCAGTTAGGTGTGTTATAAAGCGAGCCTGCATCAGCCTGTGTCTTCCACTTAAGCATTGTCGGTACATATGCCGGAAGGTCATCCCTTAAAAGATCCTCCCTTACGATTACAGCCACCAGACCTGCAGGGCCTGCATTCTTCTGAACGCCCGCATAGATAACGCCATACTTCTCAACATCCATCGGCTCACTTAAAAACATTGAGCTAACATCTGCTACAAGTGTCTTTCCCTTAGTATTCGGAAGCTCCTTATACTTTGTACCAAAGATTGTATTGTTCTGGCAGATATATACATAGTCTGCATTCTCGTCAACCGAAAGGTCACTTACATCCGGGATGTATGTATATGTCTTATCCTCAGATGAAGCAATTACATGTACGTCTGTGTACTTTCTTGCTTCCTTAAGTGCCTTGTTTGACCAGTTACCCGTGTCAATGTAATCAGCCACTCCGTTAACAGTCAGGTTCATCGGAACTGCAGCAAACTGCTGGAAGCCACCGCCCTGAACGAAGAATACCTTGTAATTTGAAGGAATTCCCATAAGCTCGCGAAGGTCAGCCTCTGCCCTACCGAGAATATCCTCAAACATTTTTGTACGGTGGCTCATCTCCATGACGCTCATTCCCGTACCCTTGTAATCCATCATATCGTTAGCGCACTGTCTTAATACCTCCTCAGGAAGTACCGCAGGACCTGCGCTGAAATTATAAACTCTACCCATTATTTATCTTTCTCCTATTATATCCAATGCATCAGGCAGTGCCTCGACAATATTCCTTGCAAGTACGCAATGCTCTCCAAGCTGTTCACCGGCCAGGGTGCCGGAAAGACCGTGAAGGTGCGTACCAATCACTGCTCCGTCCTCCGTATTACCGTGAAGCATTGCAACAGTTCCCGTAATTATGCCTGTGAGCACGTCTCCGGAGCCTGCCTTTGAAAGGGCACTGCTTCCCGACTCAATCACGGTGACATCACCACCGGGTGTAGCCACATATGTAACGGAGTCCTTTAAAACTACGATGCAGTGATGCTTAACCGCATAGTCAAGTGCTGCCGTTTTCGGCTTTGCCTTTATTTCCTCAATACTCAGTCCCGTGAGCCTTTTCATCTCACCTACATGAGGCGTGATTATGAGATTTGTCTTTTCCTTTTCATAAAAAAAGACGCCTTCGGAACCAAGGTCATATCCTTCCTCGGATATGATGTTCAGCGCATCGGCATCCAGTAATACTGATTTCTTGTCTCTAAGATCCGTGGACAGGAGCTCCTTAAGCACACACTTTGCCTGAGGACTTCTCGAGAGTCCCGGACCGCAGATTATATAATCCGCCCATTTAATGTCGTCCGCTAAACACGCTCGAACGCCGGAGCTTTTCTCCGGCTGGATAGAGACAGAATACATTGCTTCCGGCAGAAGCATCTGCAGGATAGCCCTGTTCTCTTCAGGTCCGTAATAACGCACCATACCGATTCCTGCCCTGTAGGCAGCATAACCAGACAGGTACGCAGCACCTGCCATTCCAACAGAGCCTCCTATTATAAGAAGCTTGCCGTAGTCACTCTTGCAGGCATCAAAATCCCTGTTCTCGAGCTCTTCGATATGCTTTTTGATAACCGAACCTACTTTCATACGCATAACATTTTACTATATAAATGAATAATTTCAAGCACCTTCATCCTAATCCGTCTTTTTAACGATATATGACCTTTTTTTTGTGTTTTTTTTGACACAAACAACCATAGTTATTCAGCCTTTTCTGTGTTTCTTTTGACACAAGCATCCATATATGATATCATCAAAAAAAATGCGGAGGGCATTATGGATAACGCTAATAAGGGACGTGAGTTCATAGGTAAGGTAAAAAGGTCTGTTTTTTTTGTGGCTGAATGTGTTCAGATTGCACTTGCCGTGCTGATCTTCCTGGGTATTATCCTGAAGCTTGTCACCTCACTCGGAGCAGAGGTAGGCGCACTTACAAGCCTCAATACCTCAAGCTTCAAGCATTTCCTCGAGTATATGATCGACATGGTAATCGGTGTTGAGCTCATCCACCTTCTCTGCCACCCGAACCTCGATAACGTTATCGATATCCTCCTCGTGGCTCTTACACGTGAGGTCGTGCTTGCGGAAATCGCACCTGTCGGAGTATTCCTCCTCATCCTTTCAATTGCGGCACTTTTCGCAATCAGAAAGTTCATGTTCATCGAAAAGCTCGACAGCCACGAACTCGAATTCGAGGACGGCCCCTTCAAGAAGCACTCGCACAAAAAGGACTCCTCAGAAAACAAGTCAGAGGAATAATCACTTATGTAAACCCATTCATCCCATACGAGAAAACATCAGTTTCGAGATTAAAACTTATGTAAACCAAAACATCTCGCAACAATAATACCCGGTTTTGTGATGAATACTTATGTAAACTTAAACATCCTATATCATTAATCCCCCAATCTGAGATTATATTTTAAACAGAAAGTTTAATCTCAAATTGGGGGTTCTTTATTTCTCGCTGACACACAATGAAAATCCGGGCATCTCATTTTGCACAGTTGGCAAAGCGCGCTGAACTCTGCCCCGAAAATGGACATCTCATTTGGGAAGGTAGTCAATACACGCTGAACTCTGCCTCTATAATGGGCATCTCATTTTGCGAGGAAGCCAATATACGCTGGGTCTTGCTTCGAAAGTGGACTTTGTCTGACTGACACTGTTTGCCGACTGAGGTTTCCATTAATAGCCTGCAAGTGGGTTGTCCGTTCATCGGTTTTTTCAACATTAATAGGGTTTTGTATGTGTCCGTTCCATAGGTAGTAGTTTACATCTCATAACAACACTAGAAGTCATGTTTTTCTGAGCTTTCAGTTATTTATACTGAACCACTACCCAATGGTCATGTTATTCAAAGCTTTTTGTTATTCTAACTAATAAAATCTGGCTGTCGAATAGTATTATTTTTAAAATGTTGTTTCCACGCTGACTTCATACCGGTGGTGGTCATGTTTTTGAAACAATATGTGCATTTAAACTAACCATGATTTCCCTAAAGTCATGTGGAATTCCAATTATTGTTTTTTACGCTAACCTCATATCGTAAAATGGACCCCAGAAAGTGGACACACCAAAACACAATCAGATGAATCAAACA
>JAUNDA010000109.1 GCA_030526295.1 Eubacteriales bacterium | reverse complement strand
TCAAATTGTTATCAGAAGGACTTTTTGAAATTCAAAAACCTCAGTGTTTACAAGGCTTATCGAATTTTTGTTCAATTATTCGAACTCGATTGTTGCAAGCGGCTTTGTTGAGAGGTCGTAAAGAACTCTGTTAACACCGTTTACCTCTGCGAAGATTCTCTCCCTGATCTTGAAAAGAAGCTCGTAAGGAATCTCCGGAACTGTAGCTGATGTAGCATCAACTGAGTTTACGGCACGGATGATAACCATCCAGTCGTCAGTTCTCTTTCCGTCCTTGATACCTGTTGAGGTAACATCCGGAATAACTGTAAAGTACTGCCATACCTGTCCTGCAAGGCCTGCATTTGCAAACTCTTCCCTAAGGATTGCATCAGACTCTCTAACTGCCTCAAGTCTATCCCTTGTGATGGCACCTACGCATCTAACTCCAAGTCCCGGACCCGGGAATGGCTGTCTATAAACCATATTGTCAGGAAGACCAAGCTCCTTACCTACCATTCTTACCTCGTCCTTGTAAAGAAGCTTTACAGGCTCACAAAGCTCGAACTTGAGGTCCTCTGGAAGTCCGCCAACGTTGTGGTGTGCCTTGATTCCGTGTGACTCAAGAATATCAGGATAAATTGTTCCCTGTGCAAGGTACTTAACGCCCTCGAGCTTTCTTGCTTCCTCAGCAAATACCTCGATGAATTCCTTTCCGATAATTTTTCTCTTTGTCTCCGGATCCTTAACATCCTTAAGTAAATCAAGGAATCTGTCAACTGCGTCAACATATATAAGATCTGCACCCATCTGGTTCTTGAATACCTCGATAACCTGCTCAGGCTCACCCTTACGGAGAAGGCCGTGGTTAACGTGTACACATGTAAGCTGTGTTCCAATTGCCTTGATTAAAAGTGCTGCTACTACAGAAGAGTCAACTCCGCCTGAAAGTGCAAGAAGCACTCTGTCGTTTCCAACCTGCTCCCTGATTTCCTTAACCTGCTCGTCGATAAATGCCTTTGCAAGCTCTGGTGTTGTGATTCTCTCCATGCTCTCCGGTCTTACATTGCTGTCCATTAATTGTCCTCCTGAATAATTTCTAGAAATATAATAAATAAAACCGACTGTTCTGTAAAGTATTCTTTAAAGTGCCTTTACAGCTGCTTCAATCTGTCTGATTGCCTTATTAAGGTTCTCCTCGCTTGCAGCAAAGCAGAATCTTACGAAGGTTCCCTCAGTTACTCCGTTTGCGATACCTGGAACTGAGCTTACCTTACCCTGTCTTAAAAGGAACTCTGAAATGATCTCTGACTGCTCCTTCTTTCCCTCTACATAACCTGGAAGCTTCCTAAGAAGCTCATCATCAAAGCCTGTCCATGCGTAGAAGGATCCGTCCGGCTTCATGCACTTAATTCCAGGAATACTGTTGAGGCCGTTTACGAAAAGCTCTCTTCTCTTCTCATAAGACTGTCTCATCTTCTCGATATCCTCAGTCTGGTCAAGTGCCACTACACATGCCTTCTGAATAAAGCCTGCTGTCTGTGTAAGCGTATGTCCGAAGAATCTTGCAGCAACCTTTGCGATTTCCGTTGAGGCTGCCATATATCCTGCTCTCCAGCCTGTCATTGCAACAGACTTTGAGAAGCCGTTTATTGTGATAACCCTGTCCTTGATGTCAGGATCAGCTGCCGGGCTGATGTTCTTGTTTCCGTCAAAGAGAATTCTCTCATACATCTCATCAGACATAAGAAGAAGGTCAGGATAATCCATCATGATGTTCTTAAGTGCTGCATAATCCTCAGTATTAAGAATCATACCTGTCGGGTTGCTCGGATAATTGATGATGATCATCCTTGTCTTATCCGTGATAAGTGCCCTGAGCTCATCCTCGTGGATTCTGTATCTGTCAGCAGACTTAAGCTCGTAGGTCACAGGTACTGCACCGAGTGACTCCGTGATTGACGGATATGATACCCAGTAAGGTGCAAGAACGATAACCTCGTCACCTGCATTAAGGAGTGTTGCAAGTGCAAGATAGATTGCGAACTTTCCACCCGTGCAGAAGATGATTCCGTTAGGAGCCTGGTCGATGCCGTTCTCGTCCTTAAGCTTCTTTGCGATTCTTTCCCTTAACTCAGGAAGGCCTGGGCCTGTTGTATAATGTGTGAAACCATCCTTAAGCCACTTGATTGCCTCGTCGACGATGGCTGCAGGTGTGTCAAAATCAGGCTCACCGATACTTAAGTCCACGATATCGGGGTCTGTTTTCTTAAGTTCCTTTGCCAGTACGCTCATGGCGATTGACTTTGATGGCGCGATGTTGATGATGTTACTGTTAAATTCCATATTTCTTCCTCCTCAATAAATCGCCCAAACAAACGATTATTATACAATAAAAAAGTCGACCTTAAAAGACCGACTTTGAAAATTGCTAAATTTTTTCTATTGCCTCAGAGATTAATACCCTGAGCTCCTCCACAGACTTGTCCATTGCAGTTGAAAGCTCTGAATAGAGTGCATTCTCGGCCATCTGGAAATATCTCTCGTCAACTGCAGTTGACTTCTTTCCCTGCTCCTCCCTCTGTCTGTTTCTGATGATGAGGTTCTTAATGATGCTTACAAGTGCCTCCGGGTTATTTGACTTGATTGCTTCCTTGTACTCCTTCTCCCTGAGCTTATCCGAAGCAATCCATGCCACCTCGATGTTTGGCACATTGACAATAAAGGCCTCTGCCTCCTCATATGTCATAACTGGGCGCATGTTTGATTTGTCCGAATCAACAGGTACATAGAGCCTTGATGCCGGGTTTGTTTTTGGCGCAAGAATATAGAAGAGCTTCTCATCCTCTTCCTCGTTCCTTGCATACATGGTAATCTCAACCACCCTGCAGACTCCGGTATTAGCTTTTATTACATACTGTCCTACTTCAAACATAAAAACCCTCTACAGATATATATAATACCATATTTTTTCAATAAAAGCAAAGTCTTTATGTAAACTGATAATATTTAATGTTTTATTAATTTTGCACAAACAGAATAGTTGATATGTGTATTTTTTGTGTATTCTATACTATTTTGTTAAATTCTATGTTATAATCTATGTATCCGAAAAAGAAAGGAAGTGGATTTTATGAAATTCAACATCAAAGGTCTCAATGTTAACGTATCTGAGAAGATGAGACAGAGAATCGAGAAGAAACTCGGTAAGCTCGAAAAGCTCTTTGACGAGGACGTAACAGTAAACGTAACCCTTTCAACACAGAAGGATTTAAGGACAATTGAGGTAACCGTTCCGATTCGTGGTGGTCTGCTGAGAGCAGAAGAATCAACAGACGATTTCTACACAACACTCGACACAGTACAGGCTCTTATCGAGAGACAGCTTCGCCGTCATAAGACAAAGCTCATGGACAGGACAAAATGTTCTGAAACCTTTGAATCAATGTTCGGAATTGATGACGATGATATCTACGACGAGGAAGTAATCAAAATCGAGAAGGTAAAGAAGTTCGACTTTAAGCCGATGGACCCCGAGGAGGCATGTCTCCAGATGGATCTTCTCGGACACAGCTTCTTTGTATTCAAGGATGCCGAGACTAACGAAACCTGTGTAGTATACAAGAGAAAGAACGGTACATACGGACTCATTACACCAGAAGACTGATACCTTTAATTGAAAAGCTTATATAAGAAAAGCGGTTGCCACTCGGCAGCCGCTTTTCACTTTATGATATAGTTCTTAACAAAGATTAGTCAGAGAGACCTCGCGCAACCAAGCTTTGCTTAAGCGCGAACGGTCCTCTGACGAATCCAACGCCATCCTAAATTTAAAAGCGGCATACAAACTTGCACACCGCCTGAAATCTTCATATTCTGTTGCCTAATCAGCCATTTACCAGGAACCTGAATATCGGGTAATTAATGATTCCGCCCTTATTGACCTTAGTCTCCTCATCCATTGAAAGAACCATCTTGAAGTAGTTGTCCCTTATCTTTGTAAGAGTCGAGAACTCCCTTCTGATGTCCTCCTTCTCGGTAAGCATGTTGCAGCAGTTGAGGTATGTCCTGTCCTCACCCCTTGTTGCAATGAAGTCAACCTGGTTTGTACCGTACTTTCCGACATTTACCTTAAAGCCCCTTGTGAGAAGCTCGATATAGAGAACATTCTCAAGCATAGCCTCAAGTGAGATTCCCTCATCTCCCATTGCCGCATTTCTCATTGCGATATCGGCAAAGTAATACTTTTCCTGAGTCTCGAGTTCCCTCTCCTCCTTGATGTCAAGTCTCTTGACCCTGTGGACGATGCCTGCACCGATAAGTGCATCGAGGAAGGAATAAACGGTATCTACAGAGATTGTGATTCCCTGCTGCTTTACATAGTCCTTAAGTGCCTTCGGTGAGAAGGTCTCTCCAATGTGGCTTAAGAGATAATCCATTATCTTGTCGATATGTGAAACGTCCCTGAGCTTCCTGCACTGTACAACATCCCTTAGAACTGCTGCACTGAGTGTATCCTTAAGGTAGTTAATCCTTGCATCCTCTTCATTTACAATTTCGTAAACTCCCGGGAAGCCGCCTGTTTTGATAAACTCCTTTAAAAGAGCCTCATAATCAGGATTCTCGTCAAGCTCCTTAAACATAAGAAACTCCGAGAAAACGAGCGGATAAACATCAATTCTTACATATCTGTATCCGAGGTCCTTTGCATATCCATCGTAAAGGATCGAATCATTTGAGCTTGAAACATAGAACTCACAGTCATGGAAGTTCATCATTTCACAGAGTACCTCAGCCCAGCGGTCAACACCCTGCATCTCGTCAAAGAAGAAATAAACCCTTCCGTTTGCACTCTGCAGGAACTCAATGAGCATTCTACGAAGAGACGCACTGTCATTAAAGTATGAGTAAATAAGGCCTTCAAAATTGATATATACGATATTCTCCTGCGGAACCCCCTCAGCCTTCAGCTCCTCAATGAACTGCTTGATGATGGTCGTTTTTCCGCAGCGTCTCATGCCGAGAATGATTTTCACCTCATCCCTGCCTGCGTACATCTCAAGTTTTTTAAGATATAATTCTCTTTTAATCATAAAAATTACCTCATTGGTACTCTGATTAGAATATAATACACCAATGAGGTAATAAAGTCTATAGTTTTAGGTTTTAGTCTAAATTTCGTAAGTTTTACATAATACCATTAAGGCATCTTGCAACCTC
>JAUNDA010000018.1 GCA_030526295.1 Eubacteriales bacterium | reverse complement strand
CTTAGGAGGCGAACGCTCTATCCTGCTGAGCTACGGAAACATACCTAGATATTATATATTCATTTGCGACTTTATTCAAGGCTTAATTTATCTGTCTCTGAATGTAAGCACACTCTTTCGTGTCTTAGCATACATTACCCCTGTAAAAGCGAGATATGCCGCAGTCACAGGTATAAAGATGAGGAATGTACGCTTAACGATATCAAAGAAGAAATCCTCCGGGAGGATATTGATAAGAAGCGACTCCCTTGGATCAAGCAGCCACAAATCATTATTAAAGAAAATATGGTGGAACTTGATAAATACCGCATTGAAGTCAACGAGTGCGAGCACGGTGATAATAGCCGCTACTGCAAAGAAAGCCGCTGCCCCGATGAGCATACCAAGGCCCATTGCCTTTGCCGTACCCTTTTGATCCCTGAATATCGCATACCTGCAATATACGAGAACAAAGAGCGTAAACATAACGGCGATATACCTAAACTGCAGTGCCTTTATAAAGAGCACACGCACGTCCTCCATATGGAGAAGTTCTCTCTCAACGAAGAAATCGCGCTCGCCTGCTGCCGTATTGATTTTAATCTGAAGGTCCGGAGTATCCTTGTCACCGCGGAGGTACTTCATCATATGGTGGGTAACCGCCATGAGGCCGTCCTCCTCACTCATTGTCACTCCTTCGGGAAGATTATTCAGTACTCCGTACTTCTCATACTCCTGTCTGTAGAAATCAAAGTTTCCGTAGCATACTATTTCGAGGCTTGTTATGAGGATAGTGAAAATAATACATACTGCAGCAAGTGCATTGAGCACCACTCCGAGTATGTATCCGCTTTTTGAATATCCGTCACGTTGTGTATAGGCCTTATTAATCATACTTCAATAATTATAAGGTCGAGTCGGGGTGACCTCGCGCACCCAAGCTCCGCTTAAGCGCGAACGGTCTCCCGACGAGACCGAGATTAAACATAAAAATCTGGCAAGAATAACCTTTTTTCATCCAAGCTTTGCTTTAGGGCAAATGGTTATCCGATGAGAACTGAAATTGGGTAAATAAATCTGAAACACCGCAATTATGATTCAAGATTCACATGTCCCTGAAGCCAGATTCCGCACTTAAGTCTGCGGCCGGGCTCGGGTTCTCCAGTAAGGTCACGCTTTCTCATGCAAACCCTGAATTTCACATCATTGCAAGATACACCTATGATGTAAAGCTCCTCTCCGCTGAAGCGGTTAACCGTCTCTTCGCAGTCCGTGATTTCACCGACAATCAAATACTGGTCGCACTCTACGCCCCATGGGATAAATGTCTGCTCAACCAGTGTATAGACATCCTCATTTCTGATTCTCTCATTTATCTGGTCAAACATCATGAGTTCGTTTTCGAGGATATTAGCCGGGTTATCGCCGTCCGGTCCAAGGTTTTCTTCACCTGGTCCCGTAAGCGGGAAAAGGAAGAAATCGTCCTCTTCCTCATTGGAATCCGCAAATGGTCCTTCCGGAAGATCGTTTTCATCACCAAGTAAATCGGCATGGCCGAAAATGCCGTTACCATTTGGTCCCTGCATACCTGGGCCTCTGAAGATGTGGCGGTTAAACATCCTGTTATCGCGCTCAGTCTCCATCTCCTTTACGGCAACAGGGAGAAGCACCTTTGCTTCATTCGTGAAAGCTGAAAGGTATGTGCCCTTAAACGATTTGTCGGGACGAGTGCCATAATGGAGCTTTTTTCGAAAATCCATCGAGTTTGAGAGGTAGAAAATGAGTGTAATACCGCTCTCAACATTATCGATAAGACCTGAGAAAGTCTCGGTTGCAGTATGACGCTCTATCATGCATGAGTCCATTGTCGTCACATCATATGTCTCAAAGAACGGATAGTAACCCGTCATGAGCGGCTGACGACCTGCCACATACAGTAAATCTGCTGCCAGACCAATATTGTCTGCCAGCATCAGCCTGAATTCCCTAACTGTAGATTCAGGATCGATATTTAATTCCGAATACAAGTTTTCCGGTTTTACCACTTCCCTTTCGAGGAATTCGTAAACTCCCCGCTCTGTGATAAAATCCGGAAATCCAGCTGCTTTAAAATATTTATGCATTATTATTAACCTATACGAAGTCTGAACTTCGTTACATCCCTGTCGTCGTCACAGAGTTCAATCTGTCCGCCGAGTCCCCTGATCTTCTTATCAAAGTCCTCATATCCTCTCAGGATGTAGCTGATGTCTGTAACTGTCGAAATACCGTCTGCTGCAAGCGCTGCCATAACAAGCGCTGCACCTGCACGAAGGTCCGGAGCCCTGAGGTTTGCACTCTGGAAGGCATCGATTCCTTCGACAACTGCCACATTGCCCTCTACCTTAACCTGTGCGCCCATGAGGCGAAGCTCATCGACATATCTGAAACGGTTTTCGAAAATATTCTCCGTAACCACGCTTGTACCCTCAGCCAGGCAAAGGATTGTTGTAATCTGCGGCTGCATGTCTGTCGGGAAGCCCGGATACGGAAGTGTCTTGATATCGGTATGTGTCTGATTTGAAACACCGATTACTCTTGCTGTATCATTATGGAAATATACCTTGTTGCCCATCTCAACAAGCTTTGCACCGATTGACTCAAGGTGCTTAGGGATTACGTTTCTTACGGTAATGTCTCCCTTTGTGGCTGCTGCCATGCACATGAAGGTACCTGCCTCAATCTGGTCAGGAATGATATCATACTCCGTGCTCATAAGTCTCGGTACGCCGACAATCCTGATTGTGTCAGTTCCGGCACCCTTGATCTTTGCACCCATTGAGTTGAGGAAGTTGGCTACGTCAACGATATGCGGCTCCTTAGCCACGTTCTCGAGAATAGTCTGACCCTCTGCCATACATGAAGCCATCATAAGGTTGATGGTTGCACCAACAGAAACTACGTCAAAATAAATATGCGCTGCCCTGAGGTGGTCTGCCTTTGCAATGACAATGCCGTTCTCTATCTTTACATCCGCGCCAAGTGCCTTGAAGCCCTTGATATGCTGGTCGATCGGACGTGATCCGATGTCGCATCCGCCCGGAAGCGGAACCCTTGCATAGCCGCTCTTTCCAAGAAGCGCGCCGATAAAGTAATAACCTGCCCTGATATTACGGAGGGAATCATTTCCTGCTGTTCTTGAGTCGATGCCTTTTCCGCTGATAACGACAGTATGCTCGTCGATTCTTTCAACGGTTCCTCCCATCTCCTCAATTGCATCAAGCATGACAATGATATCATTAACGTAAGGTGCGTTGTTTACACGTACCTTTTCGTTGGTCATTATTGATGCGGCAAGTATGCCGAGCGCTGCATTCTTCGCTCCGCTGATGGTCACATCTCCGTTTAATGGGATTCCTCCCTTAATTACATACTGTTCCATAACTGCTGATTATACCATAATCTTGTCGATATATCAAGTTTAAGCGGTTTTCCGCGGACTTGCACCTTATCTGTGTGTTATACCAGACGGCTGTTAATAATAACTCCAGCCATCTGGCGAACTTAAATCTGATCGCTTTTTATTTTCCAAGAGATGTATAGCAAACGAAAATTGAATTCTCCGCTGCAAACTTAGCCTCAAAATCCTCACGGCTCATCTGAAGCGTAATGCTTGTATCATCCGCCTGATGATAATAAAGCTCAACCGTTGTCTGATTATAGCCATAAATCAGATAGTAGCTGCCATCTCTGTTAAGCGCTGCCACAGGGTTGTTTTTATAAATGAATACGAGCACCTGGTTAAGGGTAAGTCCCTCACCGTCAAGAATGATGTATCCATCATCAGTAACCACATTGCCAGCAAAATCCGGGAGACGGTTAATCATCGGCTGCGCCTTTACAAACGGCTCACTGATCTTACGATATGAGCCCTTGTTTGTACGGTTATAAATAACAACACCGTTCTTGTCTGCCACCCAGCCCATACCGTCATAGCACATGTTGACGGCATCCGTAAACGACGGAGTTCTTCCGATGAGCTCACCGCCTGAGTAAGCATAGAAAAGAAGCGAATCCTTATCCTCACGTGACCTGATTTCCACGGTTCCCGAGTTCTCGTATGAGATGTTTGCAACACCACGTACCTTAAGCTTCTTAGTGTTTTTAATCTCACTTGTGAGGGCAATGTAATAAACATTTTTCTTATTACCCGAGGTTGTCCTGCCTACAAGACTTGCCTTGTCATAAAGCTTCTCGTCACGGCTTACGATTGTGTCGGCATCCGTTTTGATAAATTCGCCTGAATCTGTCTTTCTGTACAGATCGAACAGAAGTCGTGCTTCGGTAAGACTCACATTTTCAATATAGAGTCCCGGCTGGCCGTACTCAAGGCTGAGACCGAGGTCCTTATCAAGGATTTCAAGCTTATACATAGGAAGTGAGATGACGCGGTTACCCTGCTTCCAGAGGTCTCCAATCTTGCAGCGACCGATAATCATGTCCTCACCGATAAAGCCTATCGGCCTGATGGCCTCACCCTCATCAGCCTGATATGACCTGTTGACACCTGATTTTGTATCAAGTGTTCTGATTGTGCGTGAGGTATATTTTCCGTCCTCAATCCATGCCGCGCATGTCTGTGTGTCATTTGTGATAAAGGTTCCCTCCTCAAGGTCGGAGGCAATCTCCATGATTTCAAGGGAGTTCATTTCCACTGCTATGACAGTATCATTCTGCTTAATGTAGAAAAGATTGTTGTCACTCTTAACGCAGAGCTCCTCAACCTCAAGTCTGATTTTTTCATACGACTTCGGTGAAGGAATAAAGAACAGCTCCGTGAGTGTATCATTATCCTTTGTATAGCTGTAGTAAACGATACCGTTATAGCCCTCATGAAGACCTCGGTTCATGTATCAGTAAAAAACAAAAACAACGTCTCCGTTAACGCAAACCGAGAGTATCTTTATATCATGCTCACGGAAGGATGCTCGCAGGCCGTCATCGATCTTGCTTCTGAATGAGAAGATGTCAATTGCATCCTTTGCATCCTGGTCGTAGCACCAGAGGTCCCTGTTTGTCTTATATACAATGTAGCGGCCGTTTGCACTTTCCATTGTAAGGAGGTCCTCTCGGTTATTGATTCCGAGCATGATCTTCTTTCCGGAGAAGCGGTGCTTGCTGCCGTCAAAAATCTCATATGTCTTACGCCTGTAATCCATCATGTATATACGCTCGGCACCTGAACGGAGATTGAATTCCTCGACGTTATAAAATTCCTCGGTTCCAGCATTGTCAGAAATACGTGTAAGGTAGCTTACCTCAAAGGCAGCCATTGCTCCCTCGCACTCTTTAAGATAAACCTCAGGAGCCGTAGCCATATGCATGCCGGTCTCTCCCCATGTCAATGCATTAAACGAGGAGCCGATTGTAACCGTACCATAATTCTCATTATCAGCATGAGGGTCTGTTTCCATGTAGACCGTAAGCTCCCTTGATGCCTCCTCATCAAAGGTTTTTCCCGCAAAGCCCTTTGCAAGATCAATCATCTTGATGAGGTCTGTGCTGTCCGTCCAGTAGATACGGCTGTAGTAATATACAACCTCCTCACCTATATCAAGACGGATACGGAGAATGTACTTCTCATTCTTGTCGATAAGGTTCTGGATGGGAAGTGTTGCATAAATGTCATCGCCCGAATTATCAAAGTTTTCGAGCTCTGTTTTTTCAATGTAATGGTCAAGCTTCTGATTCCTTATATCGTAGCTGATGCCCGCTATTGTTCGGCCATATGTCTTAATATGGATTTCCAGCTTTCTAGAAGACGGAAGCGGTGTAATATACTCGACATCCTGGTTCTTTACATCCTGGTAATGGCCGTGCATTGGATTTATCTCACGTGTATTTCCCTCATCATCCCTTACAACAGCAAAAACAACAGGCAGTGTCGGCTCAGCCATTTTTGAATAGACTACGCTCTCACGCTCTGTTGTGATGTAGGAATTAGTGAAATAAACCACTAACGATATAATAAAAGCAGCGACAATGACGATGGCAAACACCTCTTTGTCGCTTATCTTTCTCTTTTTACTTAACCCGACAGTATTCTTTCTCATGCTTTCTGTCAGTCCTTAATATATCCGAGAGCTCTCTCGAGAGCTTCCTTTTCCTCGTTGCCAAGCGGTACCTCTGTTGTTCCGGCATCGATTTCCTTGACATACATGAAGCAACCCTCACGGGCATGCATACAGTTAATGACGAATCCCGAATTTGTATAATCGAGCAGTGCAAGTGCAAAGGACATTTTTCCGCCCATTCCCTCAAATGCATCGTAATGAACAACGCCCATCTTCTGGAAGGAAGCCCTGACGTTTCTGTTCATCGCCCTCATGTATTCCTTGTTGTTTTCGTCCTCCGACTGGAGCGCAAAGATTGCATCCTTTTCCTCAAGAATGAGATCCTCAAGGCTTTCTGCATCCCTGCCCCTCATAAAGTAGTCGTACTCCTTGTAAAGTTTTCTGTAATTAAGGAGGGCAATGAAAGCCATGGCAAGGCTGACAAAGCTCACCAGAATACAGGCTATACTAATAATTGTCTGATTGCTGATTGTTGTAAACAAATGGCAGCTCCTTTTTACGTGTTTAGTTCGGTGCTGTTATTAAACACCGAAGCATTGATTGCAGGATTGGTTAATCTACTTAAAAATGTAAATTAAAATCCTGCGGCACTAGATTTTTTATGTAAACTTTTGATATAAGAAATATCCTTAATTTTAGCCATTATTTTGGCAATTCCAAATCGAATATTTAACGGATTCTTTCAAGGATTGAATTGAGTGCTTCGTAAGAATAATACTCAATTTCAATCTTTCCCTTTTCTCCTGTAGTTGGCTTGATTGATGCCTTTGTTCCAAGCTTTTCCGTAAGTGTCTTTGCGATATCTGCAATATAAGGATCGTTTTCCTTCTTAAGCTTAATCTTCTTCTTGGTATCCTTTGCCTTAGGTTCTTCCTTTGCAAGTCTTTCTATGTCTCTTACACTCAGACCATTTTCCACGATTTCCTTTGCAAGCTCAATGCGTCTTTCCTCATCTTCAACCTGAAGAAGAGCCCTTGCATGACCGGCAGAAATTGCACCATCTGAAAGCATAGAGAGAACCTCATCACCGAGCTTGAGAAGACGGAGACTGTTTGTGATTGTCGATCTGTTCTTTGAAACCTTTTCGGCAATCTCCTCCTGCTTAAAACCATACTCATTGATAAGTGCCTCATAAGCATATGCTTCCTCGACAGGATTAAGGTCCTCACGCTGAAGGTTCTCTATTAAAGAAAGCTCAGCAGCCTCGGCCTGGTCTACATCCTTAACTATTACCGGCACCTCAGTAAGACCGGCGAGCTTTGCAGCTCTCCATCTTCTTTCACCTGCGATAATCTGGTATGTTGTTCCGTTTCTCTTAACAACGATAGGCTCAATGATTCCATATTTCTTAATGGAATCTGCAAGCTCATTAAGAGCCTCCTCCTTGAATTCCTTTCGAGGCTGGTTTCTGTTTGGCTCTATTTTAAAGATGTTAAGTCTTGATGTTTCACGTGAAACATCTCCTGATGCGGGCTTATTTACAGCTGCTGTATTAAGCAGTGATCCCATTCCTTTTCCAAGAACTGTCTTTGCCATTTCCTATCTCCAATTAAAATGAATCGATAAATTATTTAGTAAACGCAATCTGCACGGTTTGTCCCGAATACATCACTACATGTGATTAGTTAATTCATAACCAATCTAAATTGTAACTACCAGAGTATGATAAATTTTCGTTTAATCATTAAGAATCTCGGCAGCGAGAAGTCTGTAGCTTTCTGCGCCCCTTGACGCTGAATCATAAACGATAATAGGCTGACCGAATGACGGAGCCTCTGCCAGCTTAATGTTACGCGGAATTACTGCATCAAAGAACCTGAGGTCAAGTGCTCCCTTTACCGATTCAACTACCTGCTGGCTTAAGTTTGTACGTTGGTCATACATGGTAAAGAGTATTCCCTCAATCTCAAGATCAGGATTAATGTCATTCTGAATCAGGCTTATTGTGTTAAGCATCTGGCCCAGACCCTCCATTGCGTAGTACTCGCACTGAACCGGTAAGATTACAGAATCAGAAGCTGCCAAGGCATTGATTGTCAGAATTCCAAGTGATGGCGGACAATCGATTAAGATGTAATCATAGTTATCCTTAATGTCAGCTATGGCGTCCTTTAATCTGGTGTATTTATCCTCGAGATCCTGAAATTCTACTACAGCACCTGAAAGATTGATATCTGCCGCGATAAGGTCAAGACCCGGAAGGGCATTTATGATGCAATTTTCAGCTGTTACCTGTCCGCAGAGTAACTCGTATGAGGTATGTGCAGGCTTTGTTTCATCCTGGATTAAACCACTTGATGCATTTCCCTGCGGATCCATGTCAAAAAGCAGAACTCTCTGTTCTGCCTCAGCAAGACACGCAGCAAGGTTTACTGCAGTGGTAGTCTTTCCAACTCCACCCTTCTGATTTGTAAATGATATGACTTTGCTCATATATATCTCCCATGTTTCACGTGAAACGTTAGATCATTTAACTCGGATAAATATCCAATTTTGTATTTTATCACAATATAAGTAATAGTGTCAAAAGTAGATTGACATGTGCGACAGTTGTTGCAGTTAATACAATAAAAATAGAAGATGATACGGACCGCTTCGTGCTGCGCACTCCCGCGTTCCCAGGCCGTCATTCGCATATCGCACGGCTCATTTCTTTCGCCTCGCTTCCTGCGTGCCCTGCGGTGTTTGAGATGATAAGGACCGCTCCGTGCTTCGCGCTCCCGCGTTCCTAGGACGCCATTCGCATAACGCTCGGTTCGTTTTACTCGCCTCGCTTCCTGCGTGTCCTGCGGTGTTTGAGATGATACGGACCGCTTCGTGCTGCGCACTCCCGCGCTCCTAGGCCGCCATTCGCATTTCGCGTGGCTCATTTCTTTCGCCTCGCTTCCTGCGTGCCCGGTGGTGTTTGTGATGATACGGAGTGCTTTGCGCTATTGCGCTTTCGCACTCCTAGGTCGCCATTCGCATATCGCTCGGTTCGTTTTACTCACCTCGCTTTCATGCTCATGTCGTCCTTACCTGCGAATCCAGTCGTCCGCATCTGTGCAAGCACATGCGTCCGCCTGTATCCTCAGCCCTATCATCATCACTTGCCCATGCAGAATTCGGAGAAGATTCGGTTAACGAGATCCTCTTCTGTTTCTTCACCTATAATCAGGCCAAGCTCCTTATATGCATCCATCAGATCGATTGTAAAGAAATCCTCCGGGAGTCCTGCTTCAATCGATTCAATTACATTGCATATTGATTTGTCAGCCTTTCTTAGCGATTCGACATGACGCTCGGATGTAATTACCACCTGGTTATTTTCGGTGATGCTTCCGTCGGTATACATATCATGAATCTTTTCAAGAAGCTCCGAGATACCTTCTCCAGTCACAGTGCTGATTTTTAATGTTTCACGTGAAACATTTTCACCGCACAAATCGACCACGTCCTCGTTTTTACTTCTGAGAAGATCTGTTTTATTTAAAAGATACAGTGTCTTAAGCCCGTTTGCTTCGAGGAACTCTATTATCCTCTTATCGGATTCATCCATTGGAATGGTTGAATCAATCACATAGAGAACCAGGTCAGCACCGATTGCTTCCTTATATGCAATTTCAACGCCAATTCTTTCTACCTTATCCTCTGTTTCCCTGACTCCGGCTGTATCTACGATATTAAGCGTTATATTCTTGTAAGTAACCGTTTCCTTAATAGCATCTCGCGTGGTTCCTGCAACATCCGTTACAATCGCCCTTTCCTCACCAAGAATTGCGTTAAGAAGAGAAGATTTGCCAGCATTTGGTTTTCCAAGGATACATGTATTGATTCCTTCCCTTACGAATCGTCCGTATTTATATGTCTTAACAAGCTCTTCAATTGATTTATGAAGACTCGTTAGCTTTGGCATTATTTCATCGCCATAATTATCAAGCTCGTAATGTTCCGGGTCATCAAGAGCAGCTTCAATAAAAGCCGTTGCATGAATAAGCTCTTCCCTGAGCTCCCTCACCTTATTTGACACAGAGCCCTTAAGCTGTGCAACAGATGCCTTAATGGAGCTATCGTTGGTTGAATTAATTACGTCAATTACAGCCTCTGCCTGTGCAAGATCTATTCTTCCGTTTAAGAAAGCTCTCTTTGTGAATTCTCCAGGCTCAGCCAGTCTCGCTCCGGCATCAATAACAGCCTCAAGCATTCTCTTCATCATTAGAGGACCACCATGACAGTCTATCTCAATAGTGTCCTCGCCTGTAAATGAGTGTGGTGCCCTCATATTCATGACAAGAACCTCATCCAATGTTTCACGTGAAACATTGATGAAGCCGTAATGAATTCTGTTAGGCTTATTAAGTATCACACTTCCGCCATTCTTATTCACGAATATTCTGTTAATGATCTCATAGCTTTCAGGTCCGGAGATTCTGACTATTCCAATACCCGAGGTTGTGAGTCCTGTCGCAATAGCGGCAATTGTATCATTTGTCATGATATTGGCTCCTTTGACGGTGTTCCCGCTTTTCTCGGGAATCTCGCCGGTGTTTTCTTAATCTTTTCTATTGTTACAATTGTTCTTTCGTTTTCAGAATCAATATTAAACGAATTAACGGCCTTTACCTTACCACCAAGAATATCAATTGCTTTTGCGGCTGTTTTAACTTCCTCTGCAGCCTCCTTACTCTTATAAGCCACAAAGTATCCCTTTTCCCTTGCAAATGGCAGGCAGTACTCCGAGAGAGTTGAAAGATTGGCTACAGCTCTTGCAAATACAAAATCAAACCTTTCCCTGAATTTAACATCATGGGCAACATCCTCAGCCCTGCCGTGCTTTGTTGTTACTCCTGTTAATCCAAGCTCTTCTATAACCTCTTCAAGGAACTTTAGCCTCTTGTTAAGTGAATCGAAGAGAACCATCTCAATATTTGGATAAGCAATCTTAAGAACGAGTCCTGGTAAGCCTGCACCTGTTCCAACATCAATGCACTTAATGTGCTTTCCATTTTTGAAGTCTTCGCCAACAGCAGTCTTAGATACGAGGCTTAATGAATCAACGAAGTGCTTTGTAATAACTTCGTCCTCTTCAGTAATTGCTGTCAGGTTCATTACCTTATTCTTTTCAATAAGCATATGATAATAAACCTCGAGATTTTTTAGCTTTTCCTCATCGAGATCAATCTGCATTTCCTGCAGCCTGTTATTAAGTTTAGTAATAAAGTTATCTTCCATTCGTCTTTGATACCTTTAGTTTTTGATACCTTTAATTTTCTTTTTAATTCTGGGCTTTTTCAGCATTTCCCTTTTGTCTGTTAAACTGCTCAAGATAAACCATCAGTACATTTATATCAGCCGGTGATACACCCGAGATTCTCTGGGCCTGTCCGATACTTGCAGGTCTTATCTTTGAGAGCTTCTGCTTTGCCTCAATTCTCAGTCCGTTAAGTACACCGTAGTCAAAATCCTCCGGAATCAGTCTTGATTCGAGCTTCTTAAACTGCTCTACCTGAATCTGCTGCCTCTTGATATATCCCTCGTACTTTATACTGATATTTACCTGTTCCCTGACTCTCCAGTTGAGTGGCTTTCTCTTTTTGTCAATTGGTGCGAGAGTGTCATAATCAAGCTCAGGTCTCTTAATAAGATCTGACATCTTGATACCGTGGCCCTCCTTAAGTGGTTCAGAACCATGTGCCGCCAAAAACTCATTGTTTTCAGCACAAACACCGACCATAGTTTCATTCATTCGTGTAATTTCTTCTTCAATCTCTCTTTTTCTGATGAGATATTTTTCAAAAGTTTCATCATCGAGAAGGCCTGCCCTGTTACCAATTTCTGAAAGCCTGAGATCAGCATTATCCTGTCTTAGAAGAAGTCTGTATTCGGCACGTGATGTCATCATTCTGTATGGCTCAGCACTTTCCTTTGTTACAAGGTCATCAATAAGCACTCCGATATAAGCCTGTGACCTGTCGAGGACAATTTCATCCTCGCCCTTAAATGAAAGTGCCGCATTCATTCCCGCCATGAGTCCCTGAACAGCAGCCTCCTCATAACCCGATGAACCATTAATCTGACCTGCACTGTACAGACCTCCGATATTCTTAAACTCTAGTGTTGCCTTAAGCTGTGTGGCATCAATGCAGTCATATTCAATTGCATATGCATTACGGACAATATCGGCATTTTCAAAGCCTGGCATTGTCCTGATCATTCTGTACTGCACATCCTCAGGCATCGACGAGCTCATGCCCGAAAGATAAACCTCATTAGTGTAAAGGCCCTCAGGCTCAACAAAAATCTGATGTCTTTCCTTATCCGGGAATTTCATTACCTTGTCCTCAATGGAAGGACAGTATCTTGGTCCAGTTCCCTCAATGGCTCCAGAAAAAAGCGGAGAGCGGTCAATGTTATCCCTTATTATTCTGTGAGTTTCCTCATTTGTATATGTGAGATAGCAGTCTGCCTGCTTGATTGCAATGTCCTCCGGCTCGTTTGAGAATGAGAACGGCCTTACAAATTCATCACCGTGCTGAACCTGCATCTTTGAAAAGTCCACACTTCTTCCGTCGACTCTCGCAGGTGTTCCTGTTTTAAATCTCTTAATGGCAATGCCAAGATCAATGAGAGACTGAGTCAGATGATTTGCAGCCTTAAGACCGTTTGGACCCGTGTACTCACTTACCTCTCCGTAAATACATCTTGCCTTAAGATAAACACCTGTACAGAGAATTACCCTTTCGCAGTCATAAATCGCACCAGAAACGGTTTTTACTCCGCACACCTTACCATGCTCAACAAGTATTTCAGCTACCTCAGCCTGGCGGATTTTTAGTCCCGGTGTATTTTCGAGTGTTTTTCTCATTTCCTTAATATATGCCTGCTTGTCAGCCTGCGCCCTTAAGGAATGAACTGCCGGACCCTTTGACTCATTGAGCATCCTCGACTGAATATAGGTCTTGTCAATGTTACGACCCATCTCTCCGCCAAGAGCATCAAGCTCACATACGAGATGACCCTTTGAGCTTCCACCTATATTCGGGTTACAAGGCATCATGGCAATTGAATCGACGCTTACAGTAAACATGATTGTCTTGAGACCGAGCCTCGCCGAAGCTAGCGCCGCCTCAACACCCGCATGTCCTGCGCCTACAACCACTGTATCATATTTTTCCCTTACAATGTTTTCTGACATATTTTCCGCCACTGTTTCTATATTTGATAAATTAATTAAAAAGACCCACGGAAACACAGTGTCTCCATGGGCCAAATAATTATTTCTTCTTAACGTAACATACCACTACATGACGGTATGGCTCCTCGCCCTCCGACCTTGTAATAATATCCTTTTCATCCTGAAGACTGGAGTGAATTATTCTTCTCTCATAAGGATTCATTGGCTCAAGTGCCATTGGGTGCTTAGCCCTTCTTACCTTATGTGCCATATTGTGAGCAAGCTTCTCGAGAGTTTCCTTTCTTCTCTCCCTGTAGTTCTCAGTGTCAAGCTTAACCCTGATGTAACCACTTACATTCTTGTTAACAACCTGACCTGTGAGGTACTGGAGTGAATCAAGTGTCTGGCCGCGCTTACCAATGAGCACGCCCATGTCATCTCCCTCGATATCTACATCAAGCTCGTTGAGCACTCTGTCATACTTAGTTGTAATGACAACCTTCATGCCCATGCTTTCAAATACACCATTAAGGAAATCCTTTGCCTTGATTTCAGCAGGAGTAAGCTCCTTGCTTTCCTGAGTAGCTTCCTTTACTGGAGCCTCATTCTTAACCTCAGCCTTCTCTTCCTTTGCAGGCTTAACCGGTGCTTCCTTCTTTGGAGCCGGCTTTACCTCTTCCTTTGCGGGAGCCTTTGTCTCCTTCTTTGGAGCCTCCTCGCACTTAGGCTCTTCCTTAACCTCTTCCTCTTTGCCCTTAGCCATAGCTGAAATTACCCATGGTCTTGCACCGAATCCGAGTACTCCGTTTGAGCCCTGTTCCTTGACAATGTAGTCAAGCTCATCCGAAACCACACCAAGCTCGATGCAGGCCTTTGTAATTGCCTCATCAAGTGTCTTGGCGGTAAAATCCATTCTTTCCATACTTATTTCTTCTTACTATTCTTTTCGTTAAACTGCTGAACCATACGGGCTCTGTCAGCGATTGATCCTGTCTTGTAATACTTGTCAGACTCTTCTCTTAATGCATTTGTCTTCTCAACAGCTGCATCTCTCTTTGCCTGAGCCTTCTCAAGTCTCTGCTGCATTCTCTTGTAATTATCCTCAGCAGCCTTCTCATTAATCGGAGGGAGACCCTTCTTTGCTCTCTTGGCATTTGTCTTTTCAAGATTCTTCTTTACAAGCTCATCCATGTCAAGCTTTGACATCTGCTTGTTTACGATAATCTGCTGGATAGCAGAAACAACAGACTGTGCAATCCAGTAAACACCGATACCTGAAGCAAATGTGAAACAGAATACTACTGACATAAGAGGCATAACGATATTCATTGAATTCATCATGTTTGCAGTAGCCTTTGCCGGATCATTATCTGCAAGGTTCTGTGTGTTCTGGTTTGTCTGCTGTTGTGCTGACATGAGCTTTGTTGCAGCCCACTGTGAAATACCTGCAAGAGCAGGAATAATACATGCAGCAGCCTTACCAACGATATCCTTAGACTGAGCGAACATCGCACTCGGAGTGATTGAAAGCTCCATTCCGAGGAAGTTATTCATGTGACGGATTGACTCAACTGTCTTTGCAATTTCACCTGAAGCAGATGAGAATGTTGCAATGAAAGCATCCCACTGAGTGGTTGAAAGCTTGTTAAGGAAGTTGATTGCATCCTTTACATTTGTAACCTCAGTACCGCTGATTCTTGCCTGAGTGAGTAACTTGGTAAGATCATTAGCCTGAATAAACTGGTTAATAGCCGGAAGAGCACTCTCACCGCCGATTACGTCGATAATGTGCTGGAAAAGTGCAGCAACACTCGGAACGTACTCTGGCATGTTAATGATAATGCTGTAAAGACCGAAGATAATCGGGAACTGGATGAGAAGAGGCATGCAGCCAGCTGTCATGCTTGTTCCGTACTTATCGTAAACAGCCTTAGTCTCAGCCTGCATCATCATCATTGCCTGCTGATCATTTTCTCTTCCTTTATACTTAGCCTGAATCGCCTGGATTTCCGGCTGAACAACCTGCTGAAGCTTTGTGCTCTTTGCCTGCTTAACAGTAAGCGGATGCATAAGCACCTTAGTAACAACTGTAAAAATTATGATACAGAGGCCGATGTTTGGAAGTCCGATTGCAGAAACAAATCTGAAAATGAATTCCATTATCCAGCCGAAGAACCACGAAATCCATGTAATCGGGTTCGCTGTAACCTGTAAAATTACTGGGACCATTTTTTTCCTCCTGGTCTAAATTTAGGGAACCGGGTCATAACCGCCTTTCGCAAACGGGTTGCATCTTAAGATGCGCCACGCTGCCAACAAAAAACCTTTACAAGCACCGTACCTTTTAATTGCCAAAGCGGCGTAACTTGAGCATGTCGGTGTGTATCTACAATGAGGATGTCTTTTTAATCTGTTAATGTATGTGCGATAGAAATTAATTCCTGCAAGCATCAGTTTAGATGCAAGACTCTCATTACAATTCATCATATTAATTTATGAAGGGAAAGCAGCTGACGATATTCTTCCTTTAGCTCGTCAAAGCTTAAGCTTCCCGCCCTGTTCCTTGCGACAACAATAATATCTTTTCCCTGTACAGATTGTTTGTCATAAATTCGGAAAATTTCCCTCATACGTCTTGTGAACGTATGTCTTACTACCGAGTTGCCCTCTCTGTGGCTGATGCTTATTCCTATTCTGTTATGATCCAGACCGTTATTATCTGTGAACATCAAAATAGAACGGAAAGATTTTTTACGTCCTTCCTTATAAATTCTTCTGAACTCGGTATTCTTTTTAATTGAGGGGAATCTCTGCATTTAAGTCTTCCTACAAAAATTTAGGACCGCATGAGCGGTCCCTTGTATCTATCAGACTGTAAGCTTTGCTCTACCCTTAGCTCTTCTGGCTGCGAGGACTTTTCTTCCGCCTGCGCTGCTCATTCTGGCTCTGAAACCATGAACCTTAGATCTCTGTCTCTTCTTTGGCTGAAATGTCATTTTCATGATTTGTCACCTCCTATTCAAAAAAAATAAATTTCTGTACCGAAAAAGCGTCGGTTTTCATTATATAAAAAAGGTCGCGTAAGGTCAATAAAAACTTTGCATTATTGATAAATTTGTGGATAACCCGGGTTTAAGAGGTTACATAACTAACATTTTTATGTTAATTGTTTATAAATCAGCCGAGTTATCCACAATCAACTTGTATTTAAACCCGAATTTTGGTAAAATAAGAGTGAAAATTGGAGTAATCTCCCCTGACGAAATTTTCACTTCTGTTCTTTCTTATTATATATGCACTTAACAAGAATGTACATATATAACTTAAATTAACCGGAACAGACTGATATTTTTATGGCTTAAATATTTTTACGGGAAAATCATATGTTTGAGGATATTCAGAATAAGTGGAATGAAATACTTGATTTTATGAGAGACGAATTCGAACTCTCAGATTTATCTTACAATTCCTGGCTTGTACCCTTAAAGCTTCATAAGCTTGAAAAGGGCAAGCTTTATATTATTGCGTCCGAAAACAAAACCGTTGTTGCGATTGTTTCAAAGAAATTCAAGGATTATCTCAGCATTGCAATTAATTTTGTTACAAGGCATGAGGTTGAGCCTGTTTTCATTAGTGCTGACGAGGCAGATTCAATCAGTGAGATCAGTAATGAAAAAACGGTTTATGATCCATACATGGAGGCTGTCAGAAAATCAAACCTCAATGAGAAGTTCACATTTGAAAATTTCGTAAGCGGTAAATCAAACGAGCTTGCACATGCGGCAGCGCTTGCAGTAGCTGAAAGTCCCGGAAGGGATTACCGTATTTTATATATCTACGGCGGTACAGGTCTTGGAAAGACACACCTTATGCAGGCGATTGCACACCATATATTAAAGAAGAGACCAAGCGTCAACATTCTTTACGCTACAGCCGAGACTTTTACAAATGAATTTATCGAGTCTATCAAGCCCTCTTCCTCTAAGAGTGACATGACTCCGTCTAAATTCAGGACAAAATACAGAACAAAACCTGATGTACTGATGATTGACGATATTCAGTTCATTGCCAAGAAGGCAGGTATCCAGGAGGAATTCTTCCATACCTTCAATGAGCTTTATGATCACAATAAGCAGATTGTCATCACATCAGATACTTCTCCTAAGGACATTGATAACCTTGAGGAAAGAATCCGTTCCCGTTTCGAGGGCGGTCTCGTAGTTGATATTCAGATGCCTGATTATGAAACACGTATGGCCATCCTTCGAAAAAAGGAGGAAATGGAAGGCTTCAATATTGATGATGAGGTTATCAAATACATAGCTGAAAATGTTGTTTCAAATATCCGTGAGCTTGAGGGTGCCCTTCATAAGGTCGTGCTCAAGTCAAAGCTTACACAGAGCAGACTTGATCTTGATATGGCCAAGGATACATTAAGCGACATCATCAGGGGTAACAGGGATAAGGAGGCTCCTACTCCGGCAAGAATCATTTCAATCGTATCTGAGCATTTTGGAATCTCAGAAAAGGATATGATTTCAGAGAGAAAGAATAAGGAAATTGCTTTCCCACGACAGATTGCAATGTATCTTTGCTGCGAAAATACAGAGGTTCCACAGCAGACAATCGGTGAAATAATGCACCGTGACCATTCAACCATTATATATGGAAGGGATAAAATCTCTGAAGAAATGAAAAAGGACCCGCAGCTTAAGATAACAATCGAGTCACTTACAAAGAAAATACGTAATCAGCTTTAATTTTGCTTAGTAGTAATTAATGACTGGAACTGCCTGTTTTTCGTTTTATCCACAAAAATGTTGATAAATGCGTTGGTAACACGGTTAGTAACCTGTTGGTAAGGCTGTTGAAGAAATGTTGATTAATAAAGTGTGAAAGTAAGATTTTGGATTATGTAAATTTAGTGATGAAAATCACCTGTTTCATAATCATGAACTTAAAAATCCATTGTTTATAAAACACACCTTATTAACGCATTATAAATAATCCATCAAGGTATTAATCAACACCTGAAACCCCTTATTTATAAGTTAAAAATCAGGTTTTCAACAAACTAACAGCCCCTAATAATAAGACTATTATAAATAAATAATAATAAATAAAGCAAAGCAGAAATTAAAAGAAACCAAATTAACATGTTAGGATTAAAGCATGTTAAACGAAAATAGAAAAATATGAGGAAAGAATTATGAAGATAAAAATCAAAAGACAGCAGCTATTAAATGCAATCAACATTGCTGGACGTGCGGTTTCTGTTAAAACAACAATGCCAATCCTCGAGTGCCTCCTCATTACAGCTACAGAGGGTGGCGTAAAAATGATGGCAAATGATATGGAGCTTGCAATTGAGACAACAGTTCCTGCAGACAGCTGCGTAGTAATGGAGCCGGGTGTCATTGCAGTTGATGCAAAGCTTTTCGGTGACATTGTCAGAAAAATTGCCTTAAACGAAGATTCTGAGATTCTTATTACTTCAGATGGAAGCCTCGTTGAAATTAAGGGTGAGAAATCACTCTTCAGAATCCAGGAGAAGGATCCGGACCAGTTCCCGGAGCTTCCAATGGTTAATGAAAACAAATATATCAATATTTCTGAGTTTACATTAAAGGACATCATCAAGGACACAATCTTCTCAATTGCTGCAAATGATTCAAATAAGATGATGACAGGTGAGCTTTTTGAGGTTAAGGATGGCATGCTCAAGGTAGTTTCACTTGACGGCCACAGAATTTCAGTAAGAAATACAGCACTTAACGGTGAATATGAAAACTTTAAGGCTATCATTCCTGGAAAAACTCTCAATGAGATTTCAAAGATTCTTCCTGGTGATGCTGAAAAGACAGTTTCAATTTTCTTTGATGAGAATTATGCAAGCTTTAAGTTTGGTTCTACAGTTATGGCCACAAGACTCATTGACGGTGAGTACTTCAAGATTGATGCCATGCTTTCATCAGATTATGAGACAAAGATCATCGTTAATAAGAGGGAATTCCTCGACGCTATTGAGCAGTCAACAATCCTCATCAGGGAAACAGACAAGAAGCCTCTTGTTCTTAAGATTGCAGAAAACAGCCTTAACATGAAGGTTAACTCACTTATGGGTTCACTTGATGCAGTTATCGGAATTGAGAAGGATGGCAATGATCTCATGATCGCCTTCAATCCTAAGTTCCTTCTTGACGCACTCCGTGTAATCGATGAGGAAACTGTAAGCCTTTATATGACAAATTCAAAGGCACCATGCTTCATTAAGGATGATGAGGGTAAGTTTATTTATCTCATTCTTCCGGTTAACTTTAATCCGGCAGCCTATTGAGTTGAAAATATGAATTAAAGTCGATTCAGATCGCCGTTTGCGATAAGGTATCGAGGAACATTATGATTTATCCTTTAATATTTAGTCTCGCCAGTTCGCCGTTCGCACAGAAGCGAAGCTTGGGCGTGCGAAGGCAATTCTGGCTCGACTTAATTAGTTATACTTAAAGATGTAAAATATGGTAATAGAGAGTCTGGAATTACAGGATTTCAGAAACTATGAAAATTTGAATATAACCTTCGATAAGGGAACAAATGTTTTTTACGGTGGCAATGCACAGGGAAAAACAAACATACTCGAAGCGGTTTTTATGGGCTGTACCTCAAAATCGCATCGTGCCGTAAAGGACAGGGACATCATAAGGTTTGGTGAGGATGAGGCACATCTTAAGCTAAATATCCTTAAAAGGGATATCAATTACAGAATTGACATCCATCTAAAAAAGCAAAAGGCAAAGGGTATTGCTGTAAATGGTGTTTCCATCAGAAAGATAAGTGATCTTTTTGGAATTGCGAATGTAATCTTCTTTTCACCTGAGGACCTTGGAATTATTAAAAACGGTCCGTCTGAAAGAAGACGGTTTCTCGATATAGAGCTATGTCAGCTCGACAGGATTTATACAAGTGACCTCATTAATTATAACCGCGTAATTGACCAGAAAAACAAGCTTTTAAAGGATCCCTCCCAGGCACTTAAATGTAGCTTCGATCCTGCAGATTTTCTTGGAAGCTTTGTATCTGAGTTTTCAGGTGTAAGCCTTAATGATTCAGTTAATTCGGATATCAATAGCTTAAGTAATCAAAATGTTGATAACTTCGGTATTAATATCGTTAATGTTGGCAGTTTACAAGGTAACGTCGGTAATAAATCTGATATAGATACCCTTCTTGAGATTTATAACTCACAGCTTGTAACATATGGTACCGGAATTATCAGAAGAAGGGAAAAATTCATTTCCGATCTTTCGGGAATAATAAAGAGAAAACATAGCGAACTTACCTCTGGTGGTGAGGAGCTTGTTATAAAATATGAAAAAAATGTCACTGCAGAGGATTTTGAGGAAAGTCTCAGAAAAAATGCCGAGCGTGAAAAACGTATGGGCATGTCACTTGTAGGACCACACAGGGATGATATTTCCTTTGAGGTAAACGGAATCGACTTAAGGCACTTTGGTTCCCAGGGACAACAGCGAAGTGCGGCATTAAGCCTCAAGCTTTCAGAGATTGAGCTCGCAAAGGAAACAACAGGAGATGATCCGGTTCTTCTACTCGATGATGTTTTATCAGAGCTTGACCGCTCGCGTCAAACAATGCTTTTAAAGCAGGTTGGTAATATACAGACAATGATTACCTGCACGGGAATTGACGATCTTTTGGAAAAGCAGTTCCCAATGGACAGGGTTTATTTTGTAGAAAAAGGTAAAGTAAGAAATGACAGATCAGAAAAACTTTGAAGTAAGCACAGAGCACAAGGCTGAAGAATACGATGCCTCCCAGATTCAGATTCTGGAGGGACTCGAGGCGGTTAGAAAACGTCCCGGAATGTATATCGGTTCAACAGCAGCTGCAGGCCTTCATCACATGGTTTACGAAATCGTTGACAATGGTGTTGATGAGGCTTTAGCCGGCTTCTGTAATGAAATCACTGTTTCACTAAATGCGGATGGCTCATGTACCGTTACTGATAACGGACGAGGCATTCCTGTTGACATTCAGCAAAAGGCTGGAAAATCAGCTCTTGAGGTTGTTTATACAATCCTTCACGCAGGCGGAAAGTTCGGTAATGGCGGATATAAGGTATCAGGTGGTCTTCACGGTGTAGGTGCTTCTGTTGTTAATGCACTTTCAGAGTGGCTTGAGGTTACAGTCCGCCGTGGCGGTCATATCTATAAGCAGCGCTATGAGCGTGGTAAGGTTATGTACCCGGTTAAGGAAATCGGTGACTGCTCAATGGATGAGCATGGAACAAGCGTAACCTTCATGCCTGATGCTCAGATTTTTGAGACAGTAATTTTCGATTACAAGACTGTAAAGACTCGTCTTCGTGAGACTGCCTTCCTTACAAAGGGAATTAAAATTCATCTCATTGATGACAGAGAGGATAAGCACGACAAGACATTCCATTATGAGGGAGGAATCAAGGAATTCGTTTCCTATCTCAATACTGCAAATGTTCCGCTCTATCCGGACGTAATATACTGCGAGGGCGAAAAGCTTGGTATTTACGTAGAGATTGCAATGCAGCATACAGATGCATTTACCGAGAATATCTACAGTTTCGTTAATAATATCAATACACCTGAGGGTGGTACACATCTTACAGGCTTCAGAAATGCACTTACAAAGACCTTTAATGACTATGCACGTGCAAAGAAGCTTCTTAAGGAAAATGAGGATAACCTCACAGGCGAGGATATCAGGGAGGGTCTTACAGCCATCATCTCCGTAAAAATCGGAGATCCACAGTTTGAGGGACAGACAAAGATGAAGCTTGGTACCTCAGAGGCTGGTCCTGCAGTAAGCCAGGTGCTTTCTGAGCAGCTTACTTACTTCCTTGAGCAGAACCCGACAGCAGCCAAGATGATGTGTGAAAAGTCAATTCTTGCACAAAGAGCCCGTGCCGCAGCACGTAAGGCAAGGGAGCTTACAAGACGTAAAAACGTTCTTGAGGGAGCAGGACTTCCAGGTAAGCTTGCTGACTGTACAGAAAAGGATCCGTCAAAGTGCGAGATCTTCATCGTAGAGGGTGATTCAGCTCTCGGCCCGGCAAAGAACTGCCGTAATGCAAAGTATCAGGCTGTTATGCCGCTTCGTGGTAAGGTTCTCAATGTTGAAAAGGCCCGCCTTGACAAGATTTACGCAAACCGCGAAATCCAGGGAATGATTACCGCCTTCGGAACAGGAATTCATGATGACTTTGATATTTCAAAGCTTCGTTATAACAAGATTATCATCATGACGGATGCCGATGTCGACGGTGCACATATCTCGACACTTATGCTCACATTCCTTTACAGGTTTATGCCTGAGCTTATTAAGCAGGGCCATGTATATCTTGCACAGCCTCCGCTTTTCTATATTAGAAAGAACAAGAAGCTCTACTATGCATACAATGACGAGGAGCGCGACAGACTTCTCGAGATGGTAGGTAAGGACGCAGACGTTCAGCGATTCAAGGGTCTTGGTGAGATGGAGGATCAGGAGCTTTCTGAAACAACAATGGATCCTGAGACCAGAACACTTCTTCGCGTAAACATGGATGATGATTCAAAGTCAGAGCTTGACCTCACATTCACAACACTTATGGGTGACCAGGTTGAGCCGCGCCGACTCTTCATCGAGGAGAACGCGAAGTATGTAACGAATCTTGATATCTAATATATATCATAACGGGTCGTTACCACCCATGTTACAATGGGTAATTACCATCCGAACGAAGATTCTTCAATCTATGGTGCGCCCATTTAATGGGCCAGCCGTGGAACATAATAAATTTAAAAAATAGGGAAAAATATGGAACCAAACACATTTGACAAGATAAAAGAAGTCGATCTCAAAAATACGATGGAAAGCTCATATATCGATTATGCGATGAGCGTTATCGTATCAAGAGCACTTCCGGATGTAAGGGACGGACTTAAGCCTGTTCAGAGGCGTATTCTTTATGCATGCCTCAAGATGGGTGCCACCAACGATAAAAAGACAAAGAAGTGTGCTACCATCGTCGGTGAAACAATGGGTCATTACCATCCACACGGAGACTCTTCAATCTATGGTGCACTCGTATACATGGGCCAGCCATGGTCAATGAGAAACGTACTCATAGATAAGCAGGGTAACTTCGGTTCAGAGGACGGCGACTCACCTGCTGCTTACCGATATACAGAGGGTAAGCTCAGTAAGCTTGCAATGGATATGCTCGAGGACATCAACAAGGATACTGTTGATTTCACCCCGAACTTCTCAAATGAGCAGGGCTATGACGAGCCTACTGTCCTTCCGGCAAAATTTCCGAACCTTCTCGTAAACGGAACTACTGGTATTGCCGTAGGTATGGCTACAAATATCCCGCCGCATAACCTTCGTGAGGTTATTTCAGCAGCCCGTCTCATGATTGAAAACCGCATCACAGAGGGAAGGGATACTGAGATTGACGAGCTTCTCAGGGTTATCAAGGGACCTGACTTCCCGACAGGTGCCGAGATTCTCGGTACACGCGGAATCGAGGAGACATACCGCACAGGACGCGGAAAAATCAGAATGCGCGCCATCTGCGAAATCGAAACAATGCCAAACGGCAAGGGCGTTATCAAGGTTAAGGAGCTTCCTTACCTCGTTTACCGTTCAAAGGTTATCGAGAATATCGCAGAACTTGTTAAGGAAAAGAAGATTGACGGTATCACAGGTATCTTTGATACAGTAGGAAAGAACTCAGATGCCAAGATCAGAATCGAGCTTCGTAAGGATGTAAATCCACAGGTTATTTTAAACCAGCTTTATAAGCATACCCAGCTTCAGGATACATTCGGAGCTATTATGCTTTGTATCGTTAACGGCGAGCCGAAGGTGCTCAACTTAAAGCAGATGCTCACAGAGTATCTCAAACACCAGGAAAACATCTTCACACGCCGTACACGCTTCAACTTAAAGAAGGCTGAGGACCGTGCTCATATCCTCGAGGGATATCTCAAGGCACTCGACTACATTGACGAAATCGTGAGCATCATCAGGGGCTCTGCAGATGAGAAGGAGGCTAAGGCTAACCTTATCGCACGCTTCGAGTTCAGTGATGTTCAGGCACAGTCAATCGTAGATATGAGACTCAAGGCCCTTTCAGGTCTCGAGAGAAAGAAGATTGAGGACGAATATTCTGAGCTTCAGAAGAAGATTGCAAACTTCCGCGAGATTCTTGCAGACGAGAACAAGCTTCTTCGCCTCATCAGTGATGAAATCGGTGAAATCGCTGACAGATACGGTGATGACAGACGTACAGCCATCTGCTTCGATCCTGAGGAAATCGACATGGAGGACCTCATTTCAGACGACAGGGTTATCATCACAAGGACTAAGCTCGGATATGTTAAGAGAATGCCGGCTGATACCTTCCGCGCACAGAATCGCGGTGGTAAGGGCATTAAGGGCGGACAGATTATCGAAAATGATGTTGTTGAGGAAATCTTCCCGGCAACAAACCACGAATATATCATGTTCTTCACAAACAGGGGACGTGTATTCAGAATCAAGGCCTACGAAATCCCCGAGGCAGGTCGTACCGCAAGGGGCACTGCAGTTGTCAATCTTCTGCAGCTTGAGGGTGAGGAATATATCACAGCAGTCATCCCGATCAGGGAGTACCGTGAGGGTGAATACATTCTCATGGCCACAAAGGGCGGTATGATTAAGAAGACACCTCTCATGGATTATGCAAATGTCCGTAAGAACGGTCTCATTGCCATGAGCCTCAAGGAGGGCGACGAGGTAATCGAGGTTAAGTTCACAAAGGGCAATGAGGAAATCCTCATGGTTTCTAACTACGGCATGGCAGTCAGATTCAACGAGACAGATGTCAGGGTAACAGGCCGTAACTCAATGGGTGTAACCGGTATGAAGTTTAAGCAGGAGGGTGCAGAGGTTATCTCAATGCAGGTAATCCGTACAGGCTCTAGCGAGGCTCCGGTTGATGAGAATACAGTACCGCTTACTGACGGAACAGAGATTGATGATGAAAACCTTGATATCGAAGAGGATATCGACGATACAGAGGTAGTAACCGAGATCGTAAGTTCACCGATTAAGCTTCTTACCGTATCAGAAAACGGATATGGAAAGAGAACAGAGGTTTGCGAATTCACAGGACACCACCGTGGAACTAAGGGAATGACCTGCTATAAGATTGCCGACAAGACAGGTAAGCTCGTAGCGGCTAAGCTCGTAAGTGATACAGAGGACATCCTCATGATGACCGATAAGGGCCAGACAATCAGAGTTGCAGTAAGCAATATTTCTACAATCGGCCGTGTAACCTCAGGTGTTCGTATCATGAACGTTGATCCTGATGAGCACGTAGTTGCAGTTGCAGAAATTAAGGCTGACGAAAATGACGATGCAGAAAATGCTGAAAATACAGACGCAGTAGAGTCAGTTGAAAATGCAGAGGCTTCAGTTACAGAAAAAGTAACCGAGGGTGCAGAAACTACAACGGCAAGTGCATCAGAGGATTACAGCGAGATTCTTGAAGCAGCAGCAAAAGACATCGCAGCCCAGGAAGAGGAAAAGGAATAAAACCTCAATATAAAAGCTAATGAAAAACACAATATCAAAACATTAACATCAAAGTATCAGCGTAAATCACACTTAATGGATTTACGCTGATTTTGTATCGGTTATGGTATGAATTTGATTAGTTAACTGTTTATTAAGCACATAACAAAAAGGCTCAATAATCGGCGGTATTGTGGAAAAAATTGTTTAGGCAAAAACAGATTGTGGATAAATATTAAAATGGAAGAGAAGGAATATCTCACAAAAGAAATGGCATGTAATACAGAGGCTTCCTCGGAAAAGGTTAGATGTCCTGGCTGCGGCGAAGCAGTGGAAAAGAAAAAATACTGTAATATATGCGGCTCTCCCCTTAGCGAAGCAGGGCCCGCCACCACACAAGAAACAAATGAGCATTCAAAGTCTCCTGAAAAGTCAATTGATAAGCTATTAGACCTGGATTTTTTAAAAAACCTTGAGCTTACAATGATTGCTGAGCTTTGCCTTAGGCCTGCGGCAGGCATGTATGGTGATTCATATTCAAAGGTAGTTTTATATAGAAACAAAACTACAGGTGAGTATTCTATTCACAAGATTAAAAAGAACGGTTCATCGCCCAGTGAGAGTACTGAATATGGAGCAAAACCTGGTGCCGAGGCAGCAGTATTTGAATTAATTGATAAACTCGGACTTCCAGGCTATGAAGGAAAACAGGGTCTTGGCCTTGGAATGGGAAGCGGAGAATATATTTTGAGCTTTTTACGGGACGGTAAAACCCATCATATTTCTTCGTACAACCTGATGCCAAATGAAATAGGTAAACTTATTGAGGTCGGAGACCTGATCAATTCATTTATTAAGAAAGATTAACATTCAAAAATCTGATAAACCAATACAAACAATGATTAGACAGACTAAAATAAAAAAGAATATAAGATCTCGGTCAGCAGGGCAAAAATGGCTGTCCCTGATTCTTGTTGTCGCAATGACGCTTTCACTTACAGGCTGTGGCAAGGGCGGAGTGAAGCAGACCTTTACGGACGGAACAACTGTGCAGATTGAGTATAAAAGTGCAGCAATTCTTCAGCGTGCGCCTGTCTTTAGTCTAAAGGATTATGATGTATGCATGTCCTTTAACGGAACGCTATGGTACCGCGCGTCCATAATCGATAAAAAGACGGCTGACTGGATAGCAGGCGGAAGAATCATTGCCGAAAGCTCAAACATGTTGGTTTATGAGGGTCGTGAGCATGCAATCTGCGACTATGCATACGTGCTCAAACTGGATGGTACGGATGAGGCATTCATTCTTTTCTATACAGACCAGTCCCCGCTTGAGCATACATATGGCAACGATTTTACCGAAGCAATCAGCTACTATGTAGAAACAAAGGCTTCGGGCAAGAATTCGAGAATTGTAACTGTTCCCGACACAGAATGGCGCTCAGTAGGAAATTAGTTATATGAATATTAATTTAAGCACAATAATCGGACTCATGGTACCATTTGCCGGAACGGCACTTGGTTCCATGATGGTTCTGTTTTTTAAAAATGAAATAAGCCATAACCTTCAGCGTGCACTAACCGGATTTGCGGCGGGAGTCATGGTTTCTGCATCATTTTGGAGTCTCCTGATTCCGGCAGTAGGGCAGGCAGAGGAGACAATGGGCAAGCTTGCCGTTCTTCCAACAGCTCTTGGCTTTTGCATAGGTATGCTGTTTTTACTTCTCATCGACTCGGTCATTCCTCATATGCATATGAATGAAACAGTCGAAGGACCAAAGAGCGGACTAAAGAAAAATGCAATGCTAGTCCTCGCGGTAATTATCCATAACATCCCCGAGGGTATGGCAGTCGGAGTTCTTTTTGCAGGCTGGCAGCAGCAGAATCCGCTCGTTTCCTTCTCAGCGGCATTGTCACTGTCAATAGGTATAGCAATACAGAACTTCCCAGAGGGAGCAATTATATCAATGCCCCTTCATGCAAATGGCATGAGTAAGGGACGTGCCTGCATGCAGGGTATTCTTTCAGGAATAGTTGAGCCTGTCGCAGGACTACTTACAATTATATTTGCGTCGCTTCTTGTTCCCTGGATGCCGGTTCTCCTTAGCTTTGCGGCTGGTGCCATGATTTACGTGGTGGTAGAGGAACTAATTCCGGAAATGTCGGAGGGTGAGCATTCAAATATAGCAACCATCTCATTCATGCTGGGATTTGCGGCCATGATGATTCTCGATATTGCACTTGGTTGAAATATTGAGAAAAAATATGGAATAAGATAATTAAACAGTTAAAAATTCAGGTCACAAACTTTGGAGCGTACTATTATGAAAAGAATCAGACCGGAAAATTTGAAAAACTCATCATCAGAAGGCTTAATTTCAGTTTCTAAGTCGCATTTTACCGTGCGAATTCTTGCCTTCATTTTAATGATTATCATTGCAACAGGGCTTTCAGCCTGCACAAAGACAAAGTATGAGGAGCCGCAGACTAATGAAGTAACAGAAAAAGGACGTGAGCTTCTTGAAGCATATGTAAAGACAATTCCCGGAAGCGGAGAGTTAAGTGAAGTGCTCATGCGTGAGGGCTCGATGCTTAATGGCAATACCTTTGCGGGCTACTACATGTCAAATGTAGTTGATGGAGTATTCACTGTTAATGGTAAATCCTCCCTTGTTGTTGTAAATGTTGAGACAGGCGATATCTGGACTAACTATATCGAAATTGATCTTAATGCCGTGGTTGCGGAACAGCTTAAGCCTTACTTTGCAGCAATCGGTTATACTGGAGAGTATATGGTCAGTGGTTCTGAGATAGCGACTCGAATAATATCACATGACGTACCCGCAAATAAAAACGGTTCAGGAAAAATGGATTCGGCAGTTACCTTCTCTGGCCTTTATCCTGCAGCACTTATTGAAAAGCTTGGTGATTTAAACCTTACATCAGAAAACGGCGGAATTTTAAATTCTACTCCATGCGAGCTAGATAACGGAGATTACTATGCCTTCAGGGATACGGCAGCAGCACGTGTTGACATGAAGACACAGGCAGACACCTCTGCTGAGTTTACTAAGGTCAGCGAGCATTTTAAGAATCTTGGAATCACGGGCTTTCGTATTGATTATGACCTTGATGCCACAGACGGCGAGGCTCTTAACCACAGTGCAATTGTAAATTATCTCGAGGAATCTGGTAACTACATCCGTGATCCTGAAAACTTCGGAAGATACGTGACATACTATGATATTTATGCTACACGCGATCTTTCAGGAGCCGGTACACTCGAGGTAGCAATAGAAGCAGAAAAAGATAAAAACATCTTAGGTGTTTGTGGTACAGTAGAGGACGGCGATGTTATCCCGAATGGCACACTCAGGTCCTACGGCTGGTATGAAACCATTACCCTTAAGGGAGATGGTTCAGAGGACTCTCTTAGTGCGGCTGATTTTGACATGAGCCGAAAGAGTATTGATACCTATGATAACGGAATGCTTCTTATATATAGGAGTGCCTTTAAGGGTGGATATCTAAGTAAGTTTGACGAGATAGAGCTTAATGAATTTGGATGTGATATAAGTGTAACGGAGGAAAGCTTTAATACCTCCGCAGGCAGCAGCGTAAAGGGCATCCGCCTCACTGCTACGGAAAACACAATCACAACGGTTAAGTTTAAGGAAAAGCCTGCCTATACGACCTTTGAAAGGATCACATACTCGGGTGGCAAGCCAAATGACCCGACAGCGCTTGAATTAATCGAGCTTAAGGAGGGCACATATACGCTCTATTCAGGAGACCGCCTGGATCTCACAGGCTATACACTCCGTAAGGAGCAGGATGTTGTCATGTACTGATGGTATTATCTAGGTCAGTTTTGCAGTAAAGATATTAAAAACATTATTAAAAGAAAGGCACTCACACATTTTTTGTGAATGCCTTTTTCAATGTCAAGAAAGATAAAAATAAGACTCCATAACCGATTCGAATAAAAAAGCCGGCGGATTTTGAAGTCCGTCGGCTTAATTAATTTAATGGTAGGACCGTTCTGTGATTACAGGTCAGCCTGTGTGATGAGCTTAAAGCCTGCTTCCTTAAGCATAGCCTCAGCTGCGAGGTTGTCGTCTACACGGAATACAACATAAGCGAGTCCGTCAGCGTGTCCTGTGAATGCATATGCATAGTCGATGTTGACATTTGCCTTGTCAAATACCTTGAGAACGTCAGCGAGTCCGCCCTTGTCATCGCTCATCTTGACAGCGACAACCTCAGTCTCAACTACAACTGTTCCATCCTGTAATGTATCCTTAACCTTCTGCGGATCCGAAACGATGAGACGAAGCATACCATATTCCTGTGTCTCGGCAATGCTCATCGCGCGGAGGTTGATTCCGGCATCTGCGAGAGCTCTTGTGATGTCAGCGAGCTTTCCCTGCTTGTTTTCGAGTAAAATTGAAATCTGCTTAATTGCCATAATGTTCCCTCCTTTACATTAATGTAACTTTCTGTTGTCAATAACCCTGACAGCCTTGCCCTCTGAACGAACGATTGTCTTAGGCGCAACGAGGTGTACCTTCGGTCCGATTCCGAGCATTGTACGCATAGCTGCCTCGAGTCCCTTCTCCATTGCCTGGATATCCTTGATTCTGTCTGAGTACTTCTCAGGAGCCAGCTCAATGTTAATATCAATTGTATCAGTATTATTTACGCGGTCAACAATAATCTGGTAGTTCGGTGTGAAGCCCTCGTTAAGAAGAACTGTCTCGATCTGGCTCGGGAATACGTTGACACCACGGATGATGAGCATGTCATCTGAACGTCCCATCGGCTTAGACATCTTGACATGTGTTCTGCCGCATGAGCATGGCTTTCTGCTAAGTACGCAGAGGTCTCTAGTACGGTAACGAAGAAGCGGGAACGCTTCCTTGTCAAGAGATGTGAATACGAGCTCACCAACCTCGCCCTCTGGAAGAACCTCACCTGTTTCAGGATCGATAATCTCTGCATAGAAGTGGTCCTCATTGATGTGCATGCCTGTCTGCTCCTCACACTCGAAGGAAACACCAGGGCCACTTGTCTCTGTAAGACCGTAAATATCATAAGCCTTGATACCGAGGCTCTCCTCGATATTGTGTCTCATCTCCTCTGTCCATGGCTCTGCTCCGAAGATACCGGCCTTAAGCTTGTTGTCCTCAGGCTTGTAGCCCTTTTCCTTAAGAGACTCGCCGATATAAGCTGCATATGAAGGTGTGCAGCAGAGGATTGTAGCACCAAGATCCATCATAAACTGGATCTGACGGTCAGTATTACCTGATGACATCGGGAGTGTAAGGCATCCAACCTTGTGTGAACCGCCGTTGAGTCCCGGTCCGCCTGTAAAGAGGCCATAGCCATAGCAAACCTGGCAGACATCATCCTCGTTTCCGCCTACTGCAACGATAGCACGTGCGCAGCATTCCTCCCAAAGCTCAATGTCCTGCTGTGTGTAGAAAGCAACGACACGCTTTCCTGTTGTTCCTGATGTTGACTGAATGCGTACGCAGTTCTTGAGGTCGGTTCCAAGCAGACCGTATGGATATGCATCGCGAAGGTCTGACTTTGTAAGGAAGGGCAGCTTCTTGATGTCATCAATAGTCTGAATGTCCTCGGGCTTTACACCCTGCTTGTCCATAAGGTCACGGTAGTAGGCAACATTCTCGTAAACGTGCTTAACCTGCTTGCGGATCTTTTCATTCTGGATCGCAATGATCTCTTCTCTGGAAGCTGTCTCAATCTCCGGCTGGTAATACTTAGCCATCGTAGTATCCTCTCTTTCGTGTTGTTATAGTTTATGTTTGTGGAATACACTTCCTGAATATATAGTCCAACATTTTGCTATTATAATGTCCCATAACTGATATAACAAGTGGTAATGTCCAATTTCGTACACTTTAACAATTTAAAGCGTTAAATTTGTGCATATTTACACCACAATTCATCATGAATTTGCTATGTTTTAAAGCAAAATTCGTATTTTGTAGTGGAATCATCGCATATTTCGGTGCTATACTCTATCTGATACGCATAATCAATCCGCAAAGCTTCATATATAATAAGTAGATATAAGGCTGCCGGGTAAACCAATGGAGTCCGACCGACCGTTATGCATATCGGGTGCTTATTAATAGGAGGAATCTCATGGAAAAGAAAAGAGCTGTACCGTTATGGGTGTCGATTTTATTGCTTGTGCTTAGCCTGGTGTCTCTGGGATTTTTGCTCAGTAACTTCTTCATTACCGGTAATTTCGGTCCCACACTGTTTTTAAAGGTTCAGCGTATCATATATATCCTGACAATTGTCTTCTCGCTTACATATTGTGTTTTTGGATTCAATAAGGATAATTTCGTTTTCTTCATTGTCGTAATGTTCCTGATGATGGTTAACGAATTTATAGCGGCTCTCATTGCAGCAGGCTATTCACACATCCTTCCCTGTGCCATGAGCATGCTTTCATACGGAGCTCTGGTGCTTTTGACATTCGGCACACATAAGGGCAGAAGAAAGTCGATGATACTCTGCGGTGTGTGTATCGGAGCCCGAATAGTAAAGATAATTTCGCTGGCAATTCTTGTAGGAACACTTAATGTCGGATCGGAAATCATATGTAACATAACCATCGGATTTATACTCTGGCTCATGAATTATGCTAAATATAAGGAAAAAGAGTATCGCCATGCTACACAGCCGCCGGTTCAGTAACTATATTTTGGGGTTTTCTTCCTATATATATAATATATCTTGTAGGCTGTAATTATGCCCAAAAAAAACTTGAAAAATTGGGTAAATTCATTATTGACAATACGCCATAATTTAGATAAAATACGCAATGCACTCAATTGGCGGGTGAATTGCAGAAGTACTCAAGAGGCCGAAGAGGCGCCCCTGCTAAGGGTGTAGGTCGGGAAACCGGCGCGAGGGTTCAAATCCCTCCTTCTGCGTTTTCAGAACTTCAAAAAAAGTTTTGAAAAAGTTGAAAAAAGATGTTGACACAGAGTAAAACCTATGTTATCATTAACAAGCTGTCGGCGAGAACAGCAGACAGCACAAAACGCACCTTGAAAAGAGAATAACAGTTAATGCACAGACCCTGAAGAT
>JAUNDA010000108.1:1418-5238 GCA_030526295.1 Eubacteriales bacterium | reverse complement strand
ACAGTCATGCCATATTTGCTTTCAGGTATTTCGGTAGGTGGTCAGTATGCACTTATTGCCATTGGTTATACAATGGTTTACGGTATCTTAAGACTCATCAACTTTGCACACGGTGACGTGTTCATGGTAGCAGGTCTTTTAATGGTATACCTCGCAGCTGCCATGCCGCTTTACATTGCAATTCCGTTAATGATAATCTTCACGGTTGCACTTGGCTTTGCCATTGAGCGTGTTGCCTATAAGCCGCTCAGAAGTGCACCGAGAATGTCGGTTATGATTTCGGCAATCGGCGTGAGCTATTTACTTCAGAACCTTGCCCTTTACATTACGGGCGGTCTTAATAAAAACTATCCGAGCATTCCGTGGATTTCAGACAAAATTGAAATTTTCGGAACAACAACCACAAGAGTAACGATTATCACACCGTTCCTCACAATAGCACTTGTTATAATCCTTGTATGGGTTATCAACCATACAAAGGTTGGTATGGCAATGAGAGCCGTTTCGAGGGATTTCGAAACATCACAGCTCATGGGTATCAAGATTAACAATGTCATTTCATATACATTTGTTATCGGTTCCCTTCTTGCAGCAATCGGCTCACTGCTTTACTTCTCAAACTACCCGGGCGTAGTTCCGACTTCAGGAGGTATGCCTGGTCTTAAGGCATTCGTAGCAGCCGTATTCGGCGGTATCGGTTCAATCCCTGGTGCAGTTGTGGGTGCATTTATCATCGGTATATGCGAGAGTATCATCAAGGGTCTCGACTCGATTCTCATTTCAGGTGGCGTGCTTGCCGAGCAGATCGGTTTTGCTACCTTCTCTGATGCTTTCACCTTCATTCTTCTCATTTTCATTCTCGTATTCAAGCCTACGGGACTGTTTGGTGAGAAGCAGACAGATAAGGTATAAGGGGGAGGAGTTATTATGAACAATAAGCAAAAAACAAGCCTCTTCCAGTTAATCGGCGTACTTGTGTTCCTTGGCGTAGTACTTTTACTTGACCAGGTCATCAGTCCGACTTCATCACTTTCAATGCTTCTTACGGTTTTGCAGAAGGGCTCCGTTTATGCTCTTGCGGCTGTTTCAATGAACCTTCTTAATGGTTTCACGGGTCTTTTCTCACTCGGACACGCCGGCTTCATGCTCATCGGTGCTTATACATATGCCATCTTCTCGATTCCGTTTGATCAGAGAAAGGTTGTTTACCAGTACTTTGAGCCGGCAATTAACATTTCATTCCCTGAGGTATTCGGAAATGCAATGGGACCTGTCGGAACAGCACTTGGCGTTGCACTCTGCGTAATCCTTGCAGGACTCGTGGCAGTAGTATTCGCATATCTTATCGGCCTTCCAGTACTTAAGTTTAAGTCCGACTACCTTGCAATCGCAACACTCGGATTTGCGGAGATCATAAGGGCTATTTTCCAGTGGCAGAAGCTTGGACCCGTAACAAACGGTTCAAACCTTCTCAAGGGCTTTGCGAGAGTATCGACCTTTAACCTTAAGCTCGGCGGCATTACACTCAGTCTTTCGACCTTTGTGCCCGTACTCATTGCAACCATATGCATATGGATCATTGTTCTTGTAAAGAACTCGACCTACGGACGTGCGTTTGTTGCAATCAGGGACGATGAGATAGCAGCTGAGGCAATGGGTATCAATCTTTCAAAGCACAAGATGCTTTCCTTCTGTATTTCAAGCTTCTTTGCAGGAATCGCAGGAGCAATGATGGCAATGGTGCTTTCAATCGCACAGGCTTCAAACTTCAAGTCAGCCATGACATATGAGATTCTTCTCATGGTAGTTCTTGGCGGTATCGGTTCTATTTCAGGTTCAGTTATCGGTGCCATTTTATTCATCAGTGCTTCGGAGTGGTGGTTAAGAGGTCTCGATTCAGGCAAGTGGCTTGGAATCGTAGCTCCTGGAATTTTCAGAAACGGATTCAGACTTGTAGTATTCTCAGTAATCATCATGATCGTCGTAATGTTCTTCAGAAAGGGAATCATGGGCGACAAGGAGATTTCAGTGGCATTCTTTAAGGAAAAGTTTGCGAGTCTAAAACGTAAAAAGAAGAAGGAGGTGGCAAAATGAGCGTAAATGAGCAGTCACCTCGTAAGGCATATGACAGAACTGATGAGATCTTAAAGGTTGAGAATGCAACAATCCAGTTTGGTGGAGTTGTGGCTGTTAATGACCTTGATCTCGTTGTAAGGCAGGGTGAAATCGTATCCCTCATCGGACCTAACGGTGCAGGAAAGACGACTGCCTTCAATATTATTACAGGTGTTTATGCACCTACAAACGGTGCTGTTTACTTTAAGGGACAGAAGGTTGTCCAGAACCATCCGCGCGGAAAGATGAAGAAGCTTTACGCAGGAAAGGATGGGGAGAAGTATATGAACTTCCCCGTTATCGAGCCTTCACCGGATGAGCTTACAAAGCTTGGAATGGCAAGAACCTTCCAGAACATCCGTCTCTTTAAGTCAAGAACAGTATTTGAGAACATTCTCATTGCAAAGCACTTAAGAAGGACAAGCAACTTCTTTGAGGCTACATTCGGTCTTAATAAGGAGGAAGAGGAGCAGATGAAGGCATCGGCACTCGATCTTCTTAAGATTGTGGGACTTGAGGACGTAAAGGACGAGCTGGCAACAAGCCTTCCATACGGAAAGCAGAGACGCCTTGAAATCGCAAGAGCTATGGCTACAAGCCCAGAGCTTCTTCTTCTCGATGAGCCTGCTGCAGGTATGAACCCGCAGGAGACACTCGAGCTTGCCGAATTTATTAAGGAGCTTCGTGACAAGTACCAGTACACAATCCTTATCATCGAGCACCACATGGACCTCGTTATGAAGATCTCGGAGAGAATTTATGTTCTTGAGTTCGGTCACCTCATCGCTGAGGGAACACCGGCTGAGATTCAGAATAACGAAGCTGTTATCAATGCTTATCTGGGGGTGAGTGAAGATGCTTAAGATTAATGATTTAAAGGTTAATTACGGCGGTATCGAGGCCGTTAAGGGCATCTCCTTCGAGGTACCCGATAAATCAATCGTAACCCTTATCGGTGCAAACGGTGCCGGAAAGTCTACAACACTTCGTACAATTTCGGGTCTTGTAAAGCCTGCAGCGGGAAGCATTACCTTTGATGATGAAAACATCACAGGACTTACACCGGACCAGATAGTTACAAAGGGAATCACAATGGTTCCTGAGGGAAGAAGGGTATTCCCAGACCTCACTGTTCTTGAAAACTTAAAGATCGGTGCATACCTTCGTAAGGATAACCTCACAGAGGATATCAACTGGGTATATGAGCTTTTCCCGAGACTTAAGGAGCGTTCGTGGCAGCTTGCCGGAACACTTTCAGGTGGTGAGCAGCAGATGCTTGCCGTAGGCCGTGCACTTATGGCAAAGCCGAAGGTAATGATGATGGACGAGCCCTCACTCGGACTTGCACCGCTCATCGTTCAGAACATTTTCGAAATCATCAAGGAAATCAACTCTCAGGGAGTTACAATCCTTCTTGTAGAGCAGAATGCCAACATGGCACTTAAGACTGCCGATATCGGATATGTTCTTGAGACCGGAAGAATTACAATGAACGGCACAGGTATGGAGCTTTACACAAACGAGGACGTAAAGAAGGCATATCTCGGAAGTTAAAAAATGATTATAGGAATTATTGGCGGAATAGGCAGCGGCAAATCAAGCGCTGCCTATATCCTTGAAAATGAATACGGATATCATCACATCAGTACTGACAATGTGGCATCAATGATAATGCTTCATGATAAAAACTGTATTGATGAACTTA
>JAUNDA010000108.1:0-1408 GCA_030526295.1 Eubacteriales bacterium | reverse complement strand
AACTTAAGTCTGCCTTTGGGGAGGATATCTACCTGCCTGACGGTTCACTCAATAAGGAAAAGTATAAAAAGCTCATTTTCGAAAGCGATAAAAACAGGGAGCTCAGTAACCACATCGTTCATCCGATTGTATGGAAATGGGTTCTCACACAGATTGGACAGGATGCCTCGGTAACACCTGACGAGGATGAGAAGTACGTTATAGAGACGGCACTTCCATCGAAGGAATTCACATCGATGTGTGATGAGATATGGTGTGTTGTGACTGATGAGGAAATAAGAATTGAAAGACTTATGAGTTCACGCGGCTATACTGAGGAGTATGCAAGGAGCGTTCTCGAAAAGCAGGCCTCCGATAATGACTATACCGTAATAAGCGATTACGTAATCTATAATAATGGCGGTATGGATTCATTAAAGGATAAAATTGACATGAGGATTAAGACATTTAAATGATTCTTGCGAGTCTTGGAAGCGGTTCAAAGGGAAACTGCACATTAATCAGCACGAATACGGAAAACATTCTGGTGGACTGTGGTATACCGGAAAAGACAATTGTGGAGGGCTTAAGAAAGCTCTCTCTTTGTGTTAATGATATCGATGCGATACTGATTACGCATGAGCACTCTGACCACATATCGAGTCTTAAGAAGCTTATGAATAAGTATGACATCCCGGCATATGCCTCATATGGTACGATTTCGAATATTTCTGACTCCGACAATATGAATTTCTTTGTGATTCAGGCAGACTCGGAGTTTTACATTGGAAATACGATGGTAACGCCGTTTAGGACTTATCATGATACGCCGGGACCCCTGGGATACAGGCTTGAGCAGGAGGCAGCGGTATGCGGAAAGGACACCGCAGTGTGCGTGCTCACGGACTGCGGCCATTATGATGAATACATTAAAAGTCATCTCAGGAATCTTGACGCGATGCTCATTGAGGCAAACCACAACATTGACATGCTCATGACGGGACCGTATCCGATGTTTTTAAAGAGAAGAATCTTTTCGGATAACGGACATGCAAGCAATATTTCATGTGGAAGGCTTCTCGATGAGATAAGGTCTGACAGGCTTAAGGGAGTGCTTCTCGGTCACCTTTCGGAGGTTAATAACGATCCTTACATTGCCCTTAAGGAGGTGCTTACTGAGTTTCCGCCCTGCGGCGTAAAGGTAAGCGTGGCACCCCAGAACGGGATATCTGAGGTTATAACACTGTAATTAAAATATAAACCCGAAACCTCTAAACAGAAGGTCCGGGTTTTTTACATTTTATGCTTTTCGATGGTATATCCGTTACTTAAGTGTAATGAGAACTTCGGTAAACACGGCAAGCACATGGATATCAAAAAAATCGTAGGCTGTGTTTACGGTATATTATCCAATTCCTTTATAAAAAAT
>JAUNDA010000107.1 GCA_030526295.1 Eubacteriales bacterium | reverse complement strand
GGGCTGAGGGCTTCTTTATTACAGCCGACAGGGATGAAAACGGAAGCATTAAGCGAGTAATCTGGGGCATTAAGAGCATCACGGAGCAGAAGCAGATGGAGCTTGAGTACCAGAGGGAGCTTGAGATTAAGGCAGAGGAGGCAAGAAATGCCAATGAGGCAAAGTCAAAATTCCTCTTCAACATGTCCCATGACATCCGTACACCGATGAATGCAATTATCGGTTATTCACAGCTTATTAAGAGAGAACTCACTGATCCGAAGCTTCTTGATTATGAGGAGAAGATTGAGCATTCGAGCAACCTCCTTATGTCCATCATCAATAACGTGCTCGACATGGCACGAATCGAAAGCGGAAAGGCAGAGGTTGACCTTCAGTACGTATATGCAGGAAACGTTACCGATGAGATAATGAGCATCTTCCAGGCTGAGGCAAGGGAGAAGGGAATTGAGCTCATTCTTACAAAGAATGTAACTCATCATCACCTGCTGCTCGATGAGACAAAGGTTAAGGAGGTACTCCTCAATCTTTTAAGTAATGCAGTCAAGTATACTCCAGAGGGTGGAAGAATTGATTTTAGCATAACGGAATTACCGAGTAACAGGGACGGCTATGCATTATTCCAGACAGTTGTCAAGGATACGGGTATTGGCATGAGTAAGGAATACCTGCCGCAGCTCTTTGATTCATTTACAAGAGAACGTAACACTACAACAAGTAAGGTTTCGGGAACAGGTCTTGGAATGCCGATTGTTAAAAAGCTTGTTGACCTTATGGGCGGTACAATCGAGGTTGAGTCTGAGCTTGGAAAGGGTACGACCTTTACGCTTACACTTGAGCACAGACTTGCCGACGAGGCTTATTATGACCAGAAGGCAGTTACCTCGGATGCCGAAAAGAAGGAAATCATGCAGGATAAGAAGATTCTCCTTGCAGAGGACAATGACCTCAATGCTGAAATTGCCATGATTATCCTCGAGGAGAGGGGCTTTGTCATTGACAGGGCTAACGATGGTATAGAGTGTGTTGCCATGATGGAGGGAATGCCTGCCGGCACATATGACATTATCCTCATGGATATCCAGATGCCGAACATGGACGGCTACAAGGCAACTAAGTCAATAAGGCAGCTTAGTGACAGTGACAAAGCAAACATCCCGATCATCGCAATGACAGCTAATGCATTTGAAGAGGATAAGATGAATGCAATCAATGCCGGAATGAACGGACACATAGCAAAGCCTATTGACGTAAATAAGCTTGAGGATGTGATTCTTTCAGTGCTTGAAGGAAAAGAGGACTGATGGAATACCTTAAGGATTACAGGTCTCCGCTTGGGATGATTACAATGGCTTCAGACGGCAAGGCCCTTACGGGGCTCTGGTTTGAGGAACAAAAGTATTATGCCGCTACACTTACCGGTAATGAGGAGAGAAAAAGCCTTCCCGTGTTTGATGAGGTAAATGAATGGCTAAACTGTTATTTTACTGGCAGGGAGCCCGAGTTTACACCGCCACTAAAACTAAAGGTCACACCATTTCGAAGGGAGGTTTGTGAGATAATGCTCACAATTCCCTACGGAAAAACCATGACCTATAAGGAGATAGCGGAGATTATAGCAAAAAGAAGGAGCGTTGAGAGGATGAGTGCCCAGGCGGTCGGACAGGCTGTAGGGCATAACCCGATTTCAATCATAGTGCCATGCCACCGCGTAATCGGAACAGACGGCAGTCTCACGGGCTATGCGGGCGGCATTGATAAAAAGATCAGTCTCTTAAGGCTTGAGGGACATGAAATTACAGCCTTTAAGCTGCCAAAATGAAAAAACTTATAAGGCTAAAGTGGTTATATTTAATAACTGAAGCCTTTACTTAAACCGGAAAAGACATAGAGAATGCAATGTGGATTGCGAATTTGGTTGAAAGTTACGATTTTGTTGCAGGCATGGTGTCTTTCATTTATACTTGTATTAGTATGGGTAACAACAGCCAGAGAATTTGACCAGAGGATTTTTAAATGTTATCAGGATTGGATTATTCGGTACTGACTGCTGACGTGCTCGGAGTAATGCTTATACTCACAATGTACTTCAGTAACAGACAAAGAGTTAAAACAGATAAGGATATGAGCATTATAAGAAACATGATGTTCATATGCTTCTTTGCGTGTGTTTCGGATTCCGTTGTTTATTACTTCGAGGGAATTCCCGGCATTCCGATGCATATCATTATGCTTATTTGTGGTTCATGGCTTTTCCTCTCAAATGTGCTCATAGGTTCTGCATGGGTAAAATTCCTTACACTTCACCTGAACATTCCATTTTCTGGAACCAGAAAGAAGGTCTATTTCGTTCTCAAGACATTTGGTTTTCTTCTTTTGTTCATTAACCTCTTTAAGCCGTTTGTATTCACTGTAGAGGGTAATGTCTACGACAGGGGAAACGGCTATTGGATTTTCCTTGGAATAGCAATCGTATTCATCGTGGACAGCCTGGTTCTTTATTACAGATGCCGTAACAAGGTTGGAATTCTTAAGTTCTTCCCTGTAAGCATTTTCCTGCTTCCTGTTATTGCGGGAATCTCTATCCAGGTTCCTTTCTATGAGATGTCAATCATCTGGCCATCTGTTGCAATCGGCCTTGCGGGCGTGCTCACGGCTCTTAAGAACGAGGTTATCTATACCGACAAGCTTACGGGACTTTACAACAGGGCATACCTTGAGTTTCTTGAGGAAAGGGGAGACCTTAGGAAGAATGCAAACCTTTCTGGAATCATGATTGACCTTAATGAATTCAAGGAAATCAATGACAGCTACGGTCACTCAGTTGGTGATGAAGCGCTCTGTATTGCAGGAGACATCTTCAACGAGGCCTTCGGTGAGTATGGTGTTGTTATGAGATATGCGGGAGATGAGTTCGTAATCCTTCTTAACACAAAGGATACAAATCTCATTGAAAGCCTGATTGATAAGGCTAACCGCTGCTTTGAGGATTATAATGCCACGGGAAAGAAGCCGTACAGGCTTTCTGCCGCAATGGGCTATGCCGTTGCTGATTTTAGCCGTGAGTCGATGGATGAATTCCTTAATAGCATTGATTCCGAAATGTACAAGAATAAAATTGCATATAATAAAACTAGGTAACTGTTTTTCATAACCTGTAACGCGGTTCGTAAGAAGGAGTCTTATGAAATATTTGTACGTAACACTCGATATAATCGCTCTTATGTTTGAGGGAGTAATACTCCTCAGGCTTCTTATGTCCGCAAATTATGAAAAGGACCGTTATTTCAGGCACCTCGTTATCGTATCGATGGTAATGAGTATAACCGACATGTTCTGGAGTCTTTGCTATGAAAACCTTCTGGGTCTCGGGGTTAAGGGGCTTGATGTGGCATCGGCACTTTATTTTTCATCATGTGCGGTTATGTCGTACTGGTGGTTTTTCTTTGTGCTCGGACTTTTAAAGAAAAAGCCGTTAAGCACAAAAATCCACAGATGGGCATCAATGCCTGCGATGCTTGTAATACTCGTATGCGCAACAAACAGCTTTACCGGATGGATGTATACGATAGGGTCTACGTGCTATTCATATGCACGCGGGCCCTTTTATGCTACCCAGCAGGTCTGCACCTACGGATATTTTGCCGTAATAATGGTTTTGTCTCTCATTGGGGCAGCTAAATCAAAGAACAAAGAGGATCTTCGCCATTATTTCATTCTTTTTTGCGTAGCCTTCGTGCCGCTTACGGTAGGCTTCCTGCAGGTATATACTGCTTACCTTCCGTATTCCTGCGTTTCATATTCGCTTGCAATCACAATCATTTACCTTTTCATTTCGGTACAGGAGGAAGAGGAGCAGAAGAGAAGGCTCATGCGCATAACAGGTGACCTTGAGGAGGCAATCAAAAAGGCTGATGCCGCAAATGAGGCAAAGACACGCTTCCTTTTCAACATGTCACACGACATCCGTACCCCTATGAATGCCATCATCGGCTTCAGGGACCTTCTCGAAAAGCATCAGGATGACCCCGAAAAGCGAAGGGATTACCTTAGAAAGATTGAGGATGCCGACAACATTCTTCTTTCAATAATCAATAACGTCCTTGAAATGGCCCGTATCTCTAATGGCTCTCTTTCAGTGGATGAACAGGTTTACTGTATTGAGCAGTTTAATGATTCGCTTAATTCAATTTTCGATGAGCTCATGCTTCAAAAGAACATTGAGTTTATACGCGAAACAAACATTCAGCATGAATACATCTACTGTGACGTGGTTAAGCTTAGGGAAATTTATGCCAATATCCTGAGCAATGCATATAAATATACAAATCCAGGCGGAAGCGTAAGCATTAAGACAACTGAGCTTCCGTATGACCGTGAGGGCTATGCTCTTTACAGGGTTGAGATTGCGGATACCGGAATAGGAATGAGTAAGGAATTCCTACCGCACGTATTTGAGGAATTTGCAAGGGAGAATAACACAACCGATGCAAAGGTTGAGGGTACAGGACTTGGAATGCCAATCGTAAAATACCTTGTTGAGCTTATGGGTGGTACGATTGAGGTTGAAAGTGAGAAGGGTGTCGGAACAACGTTTATTATGACGATGCCGCATAGAATTGCCGATATGTCAGAACTTATGTCACACAAAAGTGCTGACTGCGTAATAGGAAGGTTTGATGGCAGGAGAATCCTCCTTGCAGAGGATAATGACCTAAATGCAGAAATTGCAACTGAGATACTTAAGGGCGTAGGCATTATCGTTGAGCGGGCCGAGGACGGTGAGATCTGTGTTCAGAAATATAAGGAAAAGGAACATGGCTACTACGACCTTATCCTTATGGACATCCAGATGCCTAACATGAACGGCTATGACGCCACAAGGGCGATCCGCTTAATTGAGCAGGAGAGAGAAACACACATTCCGATCATCGCAATGACGGCTAATGCCTTTGAGGAGGATAAACGTGAGGCAATGAAGGCGGGAATGGATGATCATCTTTCAAAGCCCGTTGACATTACGAAGCTCATGTCTGTACTGGCAGAGATATTGAACAAAGACAAGTGAAAAAGTCATTTCTGGAGGATAATGGGCCAGCGGGCCAGTGATGGAAAAACGGCCCTGGAGCTATCGCTCCCTAATGGGTTCACTATGGGGCGGTAAGGTTTCATGGAAAATCTATTATTCTGTTTCGAGAAAATGAAAAAGCTTGAATTATTCGAAATACACCGCTTTTGGAAAAAATTGCAGATTACTTGATGGATAATGTTTCTAATGTTGTATCTGCAAATA
>JAUNDA010000017.1:24448-33852 GCA_030526295.1 Eubacteriales bacterium | reverse complement strand
GCAGGCAACTACAGCAGCTCAGGCAGCAGAGGTACAGCCGACAACAGAGGAGATTACTCTTCGCTGGGTAGGTGCAGGCTGGGAGCAGAATGATAAGGCTAAGAATATCATCGCTAAGTGGGAGAGCAAATATCCGAACATCCATGTTCAGTATATCGACCTCGGAACTGTAGTTGATGAGTCAGCTCTTGCAAACATCGACACAATGATCGGTGGCGGCGAGACAGTTGATGTTCTTTATCTTACATACGACGAAGTTTATAAGAGAGTTATGAACGGCGGAGCACTTCCTCTTGATGAGTACATCGCAGGAAACGGCGACAACTATGAGGAGCTTTTCGGATCACTTTCAACAGCTATGCTTCAGTATGAGGGCAACATCTACGGCGTTCCTTATGCAGGAAATACTTTCAAGGTATTCTACAACAAGGATATGACTGACGCTGCAGGAATCACAATTCCTGAGTCATGGTCAGTAGAGGAGTTCACAGAGACAGCTAAGAAGCTTGCTGCAGCAACAGATGCAGATGTATCAGGCGTTGTAATGCCTTATACATGGGCTGAGATCCTTTATGTTCCTGCTCTTATTTCAGGCTGGAACCTTACAAAGAGGGATGCTTCTGGAAACGTAGTTCCGAACTTCGATGACGAGACATTCAAGAAGTCAATTCAGTGGGCACACGACCTCGCAAGCGTTGAGAAGCTTTGCCCGGATCTTGCAACAATGAAGGCTGAGTCAATCAACCGTCGTCAGTACCTCGCATCAGGCAAGACTGCAATGATCATTGATGGTCCTTACACACTTGTATGGCTTCAGAACTATATGTACAATGATCCAGGTGAGGGAGATCTTCCATTCACACTTGGTGTAACAAACCTTCCATACGCTACAGAGGCTGGTAAGGACGTATGCTACAACACACTCGTTGGTGCATTCTATGTACCGAAGACAGCTCAGTATCCTGCAGAGGCATATCTCTTCGAGAAGTTCATCTGTGAGGAGTGTAACGGTGAGGCAGCTAACTACATGCCAATCAGCACAAAGGCTGACATGAAGGCAGCTACAAAGTCATTCACAGAGTATATAGATAAGGCCGGCGTTAAGCATGAGAATGTTTATCCGCAGGAGGTAGCAGAGGCAGCAGTAGCAACACCATTCGAGTCACACGTTGGACGTTACGGATATGACGCTACACTTGCTACATACAATTCACTTATGCTCACACTTTACAGCGAGCAGTATCCACTTTATCTCAATGGTGAGATGGAACTTGATGAGTGGGTTGAGATGATGCAGGACCTTGGTGCTACAGAGATAGCAAACGCAAACTAATATAAGACATTCGATATACTGAAAAAATCCGGTTGACGGACGTTTAAAAGGGTACGCCGTTTGGCGTACCCTTTATTACAAAAAACTACTATCAAAATGATTTCGTTTTAAAAAACAAAAATCCATTTGGTGTTCACGGGGTTATTATGAACAGCAAAAAGAAAAAGACATATAAAACAAGTGAAAATCTGAGCGGATACCTGCTTATCGCACCAAACCTTCTCGGATTCCTCGTATTCACATTATTTGGTATCGTATTCTCATTCTATATGGCCTTCACGAACTGGAATCTCATGAAGGGCATTGAGAAGGCGGAACTGGTAGGCCTTAAAAACTTCACCGACATGATCGGGGACAAGTACCTGAGGGCTTGCCTTATTAACAATGCAAAGCTGCTTCTTGTAGTGCCGGTTACACTTTTCCTTGCGGCAGTTCTTGCAACACTTATGAACCGTGCCATTTACGGAAAGGCAGGAGCAAGAGCACTCTATTTCCTTCCATATGTTACAAACATGGTTGCTGTTGCAACTGTATGGCAGGCACTTTTCCATAAGCAGAAGGGTCCCATCAACATGCTTCTTTTAACACTCGGAATTGCCGAGGAGCAGCTTCCGGGCTGGCTTTCAAGCAGTAAATGGGCACTTCTTGCGGTAGCGATTGTACTTCTGTGGAAGGATATCGGTTACGATATTCTCATGTACAGTGGTGCGCTTCAGAATATTCCGAAGGAGCTTTACGAGGCAGCAGACCTTGACGGAGCAGGACCAATCAGGAAATTCTTCAGCATTACGCTTCCGCAGCTTCAGCCGACCACATTCCTTCTTACAATCCTCGGAATTATTTCGAGCCTTCAGATGTGGAGCTTTGTGCAGATTATTACAAACGGTGGACCGGGAACGGCGACATATACGCTCGGACTTTACATTTACCGTTCATCGTTTATATCATACAGGACAGGATATGCGTGTGCGCTTGCATGGCTGCTTTGTGCAATTGTAATGATATTCACTGTTATCAGATGGCGTGTTGAAAACCGCTGGAGTGCGGAATAATCGGGAGGTGTATGATGAAAGGAAATTATAAAGCAAAAACCATCATATCCAAGATCCTGGTTTCGGCATTTGTCTGGTTCCTGGGAATAATCATGGTTGTACCGTTCGTTTGGATGCTGTCAACATCCTTTAAGGGAATGAATGACGTTTTCAACTTCCCGATTGAATGGATTCCAAAGAAGTTTACACTGAACGGATATCATGCACTTTTTAAGGGCGATGTACCGTTTTTCCAGTACTTCCTCAACTCAATCAAGGTATCTGTCATTGCACTTATCGGAACCTTCTTCTCATGTACAATGGCTGGCTATGCATATGCAAAGGTTAAGTTTGCGGGCAGGGATAAGATATTCATGATGAAGCTCATGACCACCATGCTTCCGGGAATGGTAACAATGCTTCCGACATATATCATTTATTCAAAGCTTGGACTTCTCAACTCACATGCATCACTGTGGCTTGGTTACTTCTTCGGAGGAACCTTCGGCGTATTCCTTATGCGTCAGGCATTCTTGAGCATTCCGGACTCACTTGTTGAGTCGGCAAAGGTTGACGGAGCAAATAACTTCAGGATTTACTGGAGCGTTGCACTTCCAAACGTAAAGGGATCTGTTGCAACACTCATGTTCATGTATTTCCTGTGGTCATGGAATGATTACGAGAAGCCGCTTCTTTATCTTTGGGATAAAAAGCTCTTTACGCTTCCACTTGCTGTTAAGGCATTCTCGGATGATCAGATGCAGAACTATCCTGCCATCATGGCGGCTAACGTAGTAATGCTTCTTCCGATTATGACGGCATTTGTATGCTGCCAGAATTTCTTTGTGGAATCACTAGTTACTTCAGGAGTTAAAGGCTAATTAAAATGAAACTTTTAGGAATAGAAACCTTATTCAGGGATGAGAACTATGTTGCCTTCCCGAATCTTGCAACACTTAAGGACGGAACTGTTATCTGTGCATTCCGCCATGCAAAGGAAAGACAGAAGGAATACGGACGTGTAACACACGTTGACCCTACTGCAAAGGATGTTTTCATCATTTCAAATGATGGCGGTAAGTCATTCGACAAGACTCTTCATGAGATTATCAATGACGGTATGAGTGAGCAGGATCCCTGCCTCAATGTGCTTTCAGACGGCAGAATCATCGTTACATATTTCAGGTGGGAGCTTGTAAGCATCGGAAAGGGAAAGGCAAGATGGGGCGCCGCATTTGAAAAGTTCGGCAGACAGCTTGCAGGAAAATATGACTGCTTCGAGTACGGAGCAGCATGCTCAATCTCAGATGACAACGGCAAGACCTGGCAGCATATGACGCCAATCATTATGGATGGCTGGCAGGGAAAGGGAGCTGTTAGAGGCAATATCACAGAGCTTCCTGATGGAACACTTCTTCTTCCTCTTTATGGAGCAAAGTCAATCACAGAGCTTTCAAGAGCCGTACTTATGCGTTCGACTGACCGTGGCGAGACATGGGAGGAATACAGTTTAATGGCCTTTGATGAGGAATGTAAGAAAAATTTTCTCGAGCCGAACATGTACCGCACCGAGTCAGGCAGGCTTATCGGTCTTTACAGAACACAGACTGATTATCTTGCTCCGGGTGTTGATTTTGAGGAGACATACCTTAACCTTCATATCTCCATATCAGAGGATGACGGCAAGACCTTCGGCGAGGTTATTGAAATACCAAACTGCTGGTGCTCAAGCCCGGTACACGCATTAAGGCTTAAGAGCGGCAAGGTTCTTCTGACATATGGCTACAGAAGGGAGCCATTCGGAATCAGGGCACGTCTTTGCAACGCCGAGCTTACAGATATTGCAGAGGCTGAGGAAATCATCATTACAGAGGGAGCCATTAACGGTGACCTCGGATATCCGTGCTCACTGCAGCTTGCTGACGGGGAAATCCTTGTATCATACTACATCAGTGCTGATGACGGCATCAGGACAATTGATGTAGCCAGATTAAGGGAAGACTGATGTATAACGGAATAGAGAAAAAATCAAAAAATGAAAAGGCATACGAGCCGAGGAAGGAAACTCCCGCAGCTCGTATGCTTTATGTTGTAACAAACCACTTTTTCAGGCTCCTGTGGGCAAACATCCTGTGCGTTCTGTTTTCAATTCCTGTTGTGACAGCACCTGCGGCAATGTCAGGACTTCATGCGGTTATCCAGCAGTATTACAGATACGGCTACGGGGAAGTCTGGCCGACCTTCATCGAGGAGTTTAAGAGTGACTTCATGCAAAAGCTCTTCTCGGCAATGCTTCCGCTTGTCATTTGTGCAGCGGTATTTGTGTTTGGCTCGAAGATCAACATGGTTCTTGTGTTCTATCTTCTTGCTGCGGCTTCGTTTGCACTCGGTCTTTCGGTATACGGATGGCTGTTCCCGCAGCTTCCGCTTCTTGACATACAGGCTACGGACGGACTTAAGAATGCACTGATTCTTTCCTTCCTCGAAACACCAAGAAGCCTAGGTCTTATAGCAGTTCAGGCGGTTGTTATCACGCTTATCATGTGGTTTTATCCGGTTTCGCTTGTCCTCGTCTTCATTATCGTTCCGCTAATTCCGGCCCTTCTTACGGAGATGATTGCATTCCCCGTAATCGAGAAGAGACTTGTTAATAAAGAGGGCACGGACAGACAGTAATTCTTTAGACAGCGCCTTCAGAGCAATGGCCTGATGCAATAACATAAACCAATAACTTGAAGCAATAACCTATAATAGTTATTAAGAAAGAAAAAATTTTAAAAAGTACTAACTCCAAAACAAGAAGTTTTGAAAATACCTTAAAACAAAAGAAATATATATCAACCCTCTCATCGGAAACCATATAACCGGTGAGAGGGATTTTTTATAGAAGCGAGAGAATCAGGCATATGTATCAGATATGTCATGGAATGGTGTTTACAGATGACCTTTTCAAAACATTGTACAAAATATGTACGGAATACGCCGAAGCTGTATTACAGGTGGAAAACTACTGAAATATGAGTTATAATATGCGGGCAATAAGAAGATAAATTGGAGAAACGAATGAATATCACAGAGAGATTTGAATTTAGAAATATCCGACAGGAAGAGGCAGAGCAGACGGCTGCCATTGAGGCGATATGCTTCCCGCCAAACGAGATGTGTACAAGGGAACGAATGATTGAGAGGGTTGCTGCGGCAGAGGACTACTTCCTTGTGGCAATTGACCGCGAAACAGGAAAGATTGCAGGCTTCTTAAACGGCCTTGCAACAGAGGAAACCATACTTCGTGACGAGTTCTTTACAGACTCCTCACTTCATACCCCTGGTGGAAGCAACATAATGATTCTTGGACTTGACGTACTTCCCGAGTACCGCATGCAGGGCCTTGCAAGGGCACTTGTAAGCACATACTGCGAGAGGGAGAGAGCAAGGGGAACAAAGAGACTCGTGCTCACCTGCCTTGACGAAAAGGTTCCGATGTATGAAAAGTTCGGCTTTAGGGATCTTGGCATTTCCGCTTCATCATGGGGCGGCGAGGAATGGCATGAGATGGACATCATGCTGTAATCCGGGCAACTCTAAATTAAGACATTAAATATACTGTGGCACAAAGACCCGGAAAAAGCAGAAAACCAGAAGAAGACACCAGGCACGGATACAAGGGTTAACATTTGTATCTGGAGCAAACAGATTAAAAAAATGGAAAAGTTTAACGAGATAAAGAAAAAGATACGAGACATCGCACTTACTGCCTACAACGAGCAGCTCGTTGCTGGAACAAGCGGAAACGTAAGCTGTTTTGACCATGAAAGCGGCATAATGGCAATTACACCAACGGACATGAATTACAAAATCATGGAGCCTGAGGATGTTGTTCTCATGAAGCTTGACGGAACAGTTGTTTCAGGCGGGCAGCCGTCATCCGAGTGGAGGATGCATGCGGGAATATATGCAAAGAGGGACGATGTAAATGCTGTCATCCATACGCATTCACCGTATGCGACATCCTTTGCGGTAACACATGAGGATATCCCGGTTGTGCTTATTGAGATGATGCCATTTCTCGGTGGCGACATCAAGGTTTCGCCGTTTGGAATGCCGGGAACTGCTGAGCTTGCCGAGAATGCACTCGGTATCCTTGAAAAGCGCAATTCCTGCCTCCTTATGAACCATGGTGTTCTTGTTATCGGAAAGGACCTCGACCAGGCCTACATCAGGGCACAGTATGTAGAGGACGCGGCACGCATTTACCACTATGCGCGCGAGGTGGGAAAGCCTGTTGAGATTGAGGAGAGCATTCTCGAAATCATGAGGGCAAAGTACGGATTAAAGAAATAACTCGTTTACGGAGGTTTATATATGTCAAGCTTTGAAAACCTGAGGGTTGTGGACAACTTCTACCAGACATCGCTTTTCTTTCCGATGCCAACGGTTGTAATCAGCACCCTTTGTGAGGACGGAAGCACTACACTCGGTCCCTACAGCCTGGTACAGCCATATTACATTGCGGGTAAGGACTACTACGCTATGCTTCTCATGTGTCGAAACTCAAGCAACACCGCGCAAAACATACTTCGCACAGGAAAGTGCGCACTTAATTTCGTAGACGACAAGCCTTCGACCTTTAAGGAGTGTGTAAAGCTAAGCTGGCCTGGTGACAAGCCAGAGGAAAAGATGCCAAAGTGCAATTTTCGTCTTGAAAAGAGCCAGATTGAGGAGGAGACTGGCGAAAAGAGACCCATGGTCATAACAGATGCCATCCAGTCGATCGAATGCACATGGATGAGGGAGCTTGACAACGCACAGGATGACAGGCCAGGCGAGCTTAACGGATACGAGGGACCGTACCATGACTTTAACGGAATCACCTCGAAGTTTGGTGCTCATTTCATCCTCCGAATCGACAGGATTCTCATGAAGAAGAGGTATGCCGATGCCATCATTAATGGTGTAAAGGCGTCAGACTTCCCTGCACTTCCAGTTGATTACGGCTACCGTGACAGCAAGAACTTCTGGTTCCACAGAAAGAGATGGATGAGGTCGGAGCTTCTTCCGATGCGAAAGGCGTCACTTGAGTCAGTCCGTTATGCGGCAGACCGTGTTGACGATAAGATAAAATTTACAGATGAGTCAATTTAGACAATTCTCAATGTACCGCGTGTATTCCTTAAGACAGTTCTTATGGGCTGCGTACAGTGGGCAAGGGAAAACAACGTCGAACTCATTACAGCAGAGCATATGAAGATAATTAACGATAAAAGATCAAAGGAAAAGAATAAAAAATGATACGCGCAATAGATAAACTTGAGCCCTTCCAGCGTGCCATCTCAAAGGCACATCTTGCGGCAGCAGGCGTAAGCATTGACGCACTGCAGGAGAAGCCGCTTATTGCCATTGCAAACAGCTGGAATGAGGTATGCCCGGGACATGAGTCACAGCTAAAGCTTGCGGAGGAGGTCAGAAAGGGAATCCTCGAGGCAGGCGGAGAGCCGATTGAATTCAATACCGTTGCGATGTGTGACGGCATTGCACAGGGACATAAGGGAATGCGTTACTGCCTTCCGCACCGTGAACTTGTGGCCGATTCCATCGAGGCAATGGTTTCGGGTGAGGGAGTCTTTGACGGAATCGTTTTCATTGGTTCTTGTGACAAGATAATTCCAGGCATGCTCATGGCAGCAGCACGTATCAACCTTCCGTCGGTCATCGTTACGGCTGGTCCGTGCTATGCGGAGATTAAGCCGAATGACTCAAAGGAATTAAGACAGAGATTCCTTCGGGGGGAAATTACAGAGCGTGATGTCATAGAGGGAACGCTCCATTACTATACAGGCTCTGGAGTCTGTCCGTTCCTTGGAACTGCAAACACGATGGGATGCCTGTGCGAGGCTCTTGGAATGATGCTTCCGGGTGGCAGCCTTATTCCTGCAATGACGAGCCTTCGCCGCTTTACTGCGCGTAACTCCGGTAAGGCGGTTATGGAGCTCATTAATAAAAACATCCGTCCGTCAGATATCATGAAACCGGGTGCGTTCCACAATGCGGCAGTGCTTTTAAGTGCCTTTGGAGGCTCACTTAATGCCTGCATGCACCTTCCGGCAATTGCCCATGAGCTTGGATTTGACTATGGCTGGGAGAAAATCGCAGAGGTTTCATCAAGGGTTCCGGTTATTACACGTATCGTGCCAAACGGCAACCTGACTGTTATCGACCTTTACAGGGCAGGCGGAGTACCGGCATTATTTAAGGAGCTTATTGATGAGGTAAGCAAGGATGAAATGACTGTCACAGGCCGCACGATGGGAGAAAACCTTGAAGGTATGCCAGGACCTGACGGCGATGTGATTTACCCGCTCGATGACCCGAGGGCCATTACTGAGGGAATCAAGGTGCTTAAGGGAAATCTTGCACCAGAGGGAGCTCTTGTTAAGACATCGGCTGTTCCAGAGGAACTTCACGAGTTTAAGGGTACCGCAAAGGTATTTGACAGCGAGGACGAGTGCTTTGATGCACTGTATGGCGGCAGGATTGAAGAGGGTGATGCGGTTGTGATCCGCTACGAGGGTCCAAAGGGTGGCCCCGGCATGCGTGAGATGCACCGTGTTACGGAGATGCTTAAGAAATTTAAAAAAGCCGCTGTCATTACAGACGGCAGGTTTAGTGGGGCAAGCGGAGGATTAAGCATAGGCTACCTTTCACCTGAGGCAGCCCTTGGCGGACTGATTGCCTATGTAAGGACAGGCGATACAATAAGCGCAAGCCTTTCAAAGGGCACGCTCACCCTTGAGGTTTCAGATGATGAAATCGAGAGAAGAAAAGCCGAGATGGCACCGGTGGTTCACGACGAAAAGAGCGCCTTCATGCGCCGATATGCCCAGTCAGTTGCGTCATCAAGAGAGGGCGCGGTTCTTAACTGAGGTTGTCTGCTTATCGGTTTTCAAGATGAATCAAAGCTTGGATGTGCCCGCTCAATAGGTAGTAGTTTAATGTGAAGCAGATGGGCATTTACCTCAAAAAGGTGAAAAGGCACGGAGTAG
>JAUNDA010000017.1:0-24438 GCA_030526295.1 Eubacteriales bacterium | reverse complement strand
CCGTAAATCTATTCAAAACTAACGTTAAAATTACGAAAAAACACAACTTATGCCGTAATTTATTACATAAGTTACGTTAAAATTAAAGAAAAACACAAATTATGCCGTAATTTGCCATTTATTGGTGATCTGCTTTTAAAGCATTGAAAGCCCAAACGGGTAAAAATTACGGCATATTTTTATAAGAAAGTCAAATGGTCCGTAAATGCCTGGTGGAATTTACGGACCAAATGTTTATTTTGGATTATTTATACGTAAAGCTGCGAGTGCATCCTCGCAAGACATACGGATGGATATTTTTTATGAGGATGTTTTACGCTGTTTATTATATGCATAGAATTCTATGCGAAAGATTATAAGTATGAATCTTACGCGAAGGCTCCGTAGAAGGCCTCGGTGCTGTCCTTAAAGTAGTCTGCGATGACCCCCTCCTTAAATACACCGCGGTCGGTGACTATGCCTGTAATAAGCTCAGGCGGAACGATGTCAAATGCAGGGTAAAGCGCCTTTACTGTGTCGAGTGTATGGTGTATTCCCATAAACTCGAGGCACTGCTTAGGGTCTCTCATCTCGATGACAATGTCACTGCCCGATGGCTTGTCCTTATCCGGAACACCAGTTACATAGTAGGGGATACCGAAATGGTCTGCGAGGATTGCTATCTGCATTGAGCCTACCTTGTTGGCGATTGTGCCGTCGAGGCAGATTGTATCGGCAGCAGATGTGAAAATGTCGATAAGGCCCTCGTTCATCGCATATGCTATCATGTTGTCGGTAAGAAGTGTTGTATCGATTCCGGCATCGGCAAAGCAGCTTGCGGTAAGCCTCGCTCCCTGCATGTAGGGTCTCGTTTCTGCGCAGTATGCACGGAAGGTCTTTCCTTCCCTTCTCATTGCCCTGATAAGGCATCCGATGATTGTCTCGCCGTAGCACTGTGTGAGGATTGAACCACCGTCATGGATAAGTGCTGCCAGGTTGTCACCTGCCCTTTGCATTGTTGAGTAGCGTCTGTTTAAGGATGCGATTGTATCATCAAAGGCAGCCTGAACCGGGTCGCGGCCCTCGTCTATTGCCTTAATGGCTTCGGCTGCGCAGCCGTTTGCAATTGTTGTGTATCTGTTTGCCTGTGTAGGGCGTGAGATGCCAAATTCATGTGCTGCATTAAGAAGGAATTCCTTCTGATCTTCCTTTGAAAGGTTACCTGACTCGTAGGCTGCAAGTGCCATGCCCATTCCAATTGCGGTATATGGACCTGCTGACTGCGTAACCATGTCCTTAATGGCCTGAACCACCTCTTTGTATGTGCTGCACTCAACAAATTCCACTCTTGTCGGATAGACTCTCCTGTCGAGTATTCTTACCTTTCCATTCTCATACCAAGCCACGTTCTCGTATCGAAGGAGAAATGGCATTCCCTCATCCATTCTTTCCATAGTATATGTTTCTGTTCCTTCCGCAATTATGGTTTAGGTAAGTGTATCACAAATCGGAGTAAGCGAAAATGTGTATTTTCGATTATTAAGGGAAGGATATGGGATTAACGGACATTTCCTTGGTTGTTTTGGCAGAACATACCATTTGAAAATGAAGGTTTAAATGGTATGATTCGCTTGTCGGAGAAGAACCTTAGAGAGGGCGTACATATGTATGTATATACGCAGGTATATGAACATACACATACATATGCATATATCATATATCTCTGACGGTTTACGCAAACATAGAAAAGAAAGAAATTAGAGAAAGAAATTAGTGTCAGATGATAACGGAGGGTTAACTATGTCAAAGACACAGGATCTGTATACACATGCAAAAACAAGGATTCCGGGAGGCGTGCAGCTTCTTTCAAAGCGCCCGGAGCAGTATTCATCAGACTGGCCTGCTTATTTCACAAAGGCAAAGGGCTGTGAAATCTGGGACCTTGACGGAAACCATTACTATGACATGACAACTAACGGAATCGGTGCCTGCCTTCTAGGTTATGCCGATCCCGATGTTTCAAAAGCAGTTATTGAAAGAGTTGAAAACGGTTCGATGAGTTCGCTCAATCCCCCGGAGGAGGTATGGCTTGCAGACAGGCTCTGTGAGATCCACCCATGGGCAGAGAGCGTCAGGTTTGCAAGAACAGGCGGAGAGTGCTGTGCAGTTGCTGTAAGAACCGCAAGGGCAACAACGGGACGTGACCTCATTGCAATATGTGGCTACCATGGCTGGACGGACTGGTATCTGGCTGTTAACCTCGCTGATGCACACGGACTCGACGGTCAGCTCCTTCCGGGCCTCGAGCCAAAGGGCGTTCCGCGTTCACTCGCTGGATCGACACTTGCCTTCAATTTTGAAAACTATGAGGAATTTGATCATATGATGGCAGAGTACGGCGACAAAATCGCTGCCGTAATCATGGAGCCCGTGCGTCATGAGATGTCGGACGGAAAATTCCTTAAGCATGTGAGGGACAGCGTTCATGCTCACGGCGGACTTCTCATTTTCGATGAGATTACAATCGGCTGGAGACTTACCTTCGGCGGAAGCCATCTTCTTTATGGAATCAATCCTGATATCGCAACCTTTGCAAAGGCAATGGGTAACGGTCATCCTGTAGCTGCAGTTATCGGTACAAAGGAGGCCATGGACGGTGCCCATGAGTCATTCATATCATCAACCTACTGGACTGAGAGCGTAGGCCCGACAGCCGCACTTGCAACAATCGACAAGATTGAAAAGACAAAGGCATGGGAGGTTGCTGCAAATGTCGGAAAAACCGTTCAGAGGGACTGGCTTGACCTCGCAGCACGCCACGGAATAAAGATCCACTGCTCTGGAATTCCGTGTCTTGCACACTTTGACTTTGATGAAAACAAGCTTGAGCAGAAGACACTTTATACCATGCTCATGAAGAAGGAGGGCTTCCTCGGAAATACAGCCATTTACCCGACACTTGCACACACCGAAGAGATACTTAAGCTCCACCGTGAGGCAGTTGATAAGGTATTTGCAGAAATGGCCGAAATCGACAAGAAGGGCGGCAGGGAGGCAATCCTCGAGGCCATAGGCGGAACAGTCTGCCAGACTGGCTTTAAGAGACTCTTAAAGTAACATAGAGGACAGAAACGCAATTCACAATTAGGTCCGTGTAGTATATAATTAAAGCCAGAGACGGATGATTAAGACGATGGATTAAAACTATGGATAAATCGATAGACAAAACCGATGGTTTTGCTTTATCATTCGGCTTGGAAAATAGCAATAATAACCCCGCGAAGCTGCCAAAAAGCGGCATTCACGGGGAAATTTCAATGAAAAACATCCACATAAGGAGGAAAACACATGATACATACAACACTTTCTGAGATTTCACGCTTTGAGGGTCTTACACCTAACCTTAAGGCAGCTATCGATGCAATTAAGACAATGAAGGACGAGCCCTTTACAGCAGGACGTCATGACGTTGACGGCGATAAGGCATTTGTAAACTGCTTTGAGTATGACACAAAGGCAGTTGAGGATGCTCAGTTTGAGGCTCACAGAAAATATATCGATGTAATGTATGTTTACGAGGGTGAGGAGTATATCGGATACACACCGCTTGAGTACTGCAAGAATATCACAAAGGAATATGATGATGCGGCTGAGTGCCTTCTTGCAAAATTAGAGCCTGGCATGACAAAGATCCACATGCAGCCTGGCGACATCTGCCTTCTTTTCCCTGAGGATGCTCATGCACCGGGGCTTAAGGTTTGTGAGAGCACACACGTAAAAAAATTTGTAGGTAAGGTTCTTCTTTAAAACGAATGCGTTAAGACGGAAAATACGAATATAACGGGTGATTAGAGGTACCGGAACGGTTATCATAATCATTCGTTCATATCGGACACGTATCGGAAAACCTCACATAAAGTTCTCAAATAAGACAGGTTTATGCTGAGCATGATGTTTTTATGAGACATTAAAAAATGAAAATCGGCATAAACTGTAATTGTCTTTACCAGGCTTAAATTGTATGATTACGGCAGATACCGAAGGGGTATTTAACTTTGAATCTTCGGGCTTAAAAGCCCTAATTTAGGAGTGTAAAATGGATTACAAAAAACTTTTTGACCTGACAGGTAAGATTTGTATCGTAACAGGTGGAACAGGCTATCTCGGATGTGAGAACGTTAAGATTCTCAAGGACTTCGGTGCAACAGTTGTATGTGCTGACTTAAGAGAGGCAGAGGACCGCTGGGACAAGGCTGAGGAGAAGGCTTACGACATGTTCGTAAAGTGCGACGTTTCTTCAACAGAGTCTATCCGTGACTGCTTCAAGGCAGTTGCTGACAAGTACGGAAGAATCGATGTTCTCGTAAACTGTGCATGCTACGGCGCAGGCTATGGCAAGGGATCACAGCTTGAGTTCATGGATGACGAGACCTTCAACAAGGGCGTTGACGGAAGCCTCGGAGTTGTATTCCGCGGCATGAGAGAGGTTGTTCCTTTCATGAAGGAAAAGGGCGGCTCAATCATCAACTACTGCTCAATGTACGGCCTTGTATCACCGGATCTTCGTATCTATGGTGACAATCCGCAGAAGCAGCCACCGAACTACGGCGCAGGTAAGGCAGGAGTTGCACAGATTACACGTTATGCAGCATGTGCACTTGCAGAGTACGGCATCCGCGTAAATGCAGTTACACCGGGACCGTTCCCGAACCCGAAGAACCAGGATGATGCACGCTTTAACGAGGAGCTTGCAAAGAAGACAATGCTCGGACGTTTCGGACAGGCTTACGAGATGGCAGGCGCTGTACTGCTTCTTGCAACAGACGCTTCAAGCTTCATGACAGGTAGTAACATCGTTGTAGACGGTGGCTGGACAGCATGGTAAAGCACTGAATAAAGAGAAATATTTATTGCGAATGGAACCCTGCGGGATTCCATTCGTATTACGTTAAAAGGAATTTTGATTATGAGAACAGTAAACGTTAAGGGACTTGATATATCAGTATTGTCACTTGGAACAGTACAGCTTGGATGCAACTACGGCATCAACAACAAGGACGGACAGCCGTCAATGGAGCAGTCATTTGGTATCCTTGATGCAGCAATGGAGACAGGCGTTAACACACTTGATACTGCAGCAGGCTATGGCGATTCAGAGATGGTTATCGGCAACTGGCTTAAGACAGTTCCTGCTGAAAAGCAGCCATTCATCTGCACAAAGGCAAAGCATCTTGACCATACCTCACTCGAAACACTCCGTGCTTCACTTAAGGAGTCAGTTGAGGAGTCAAAGAAGAGACTGGGCCTCAGCCAGATTCCGCTTCTTATGCTCCATGACTGTGACGAGTATTTTCAGGATGAGGAGAACATGAAGATCTGCTTTAAGGAGTTAAAGGAAAACGGAGACATCCTTTACTCAGGCATTTCAGCATATGCACACCACGATTATAAGAGAATTGCAGAGTCAGGCTTTGACGCAACACAGATTCCGCTCAATATCTTTGACTGGAGACAGATTGATAACGGAGGACTCAAGGCACTTAAGGATTCAGGAATGATCGTATTCGTAAGAAGCGTATACCTTCAGGGCCTTGTATTCCAGAAGCCTGAGGAGCTTGATCCAAAGATGGAATTTGCACGTGAGACACTTGTTAAGTTCCGTGCCCTTTGTGACAAGTTCGAAATGGACCCTGCAAGCCTTTCACTTTCCTTCGTTCTTTCACTTCCGGGAGTTACAAGCCTTGTGCTTGGAGCTGAAAAGAAGGAGCAGGTTATCCAGAACGCAGAGACATTTGCAAACATTAAGCTTCTTAACGAAGAGCAGATGGAAGAGATTCATGCTAACTTTAAGGATTCAGAATACAGACTTCTCACTCCGTCAGAATGGTTTAACGCACAGAAGTAATCCATTATTTTAAAAACGTGACTGACCCTTAAAATCAGGCGGCCATCCCGTAACAGGGTGGACCGGCAACGGGTCAAGTGATATGGAAAAGAGAAATTTAAAAAGATATTATCTGAGATATGTACTGTATTATTTCGCCTATACAATGATTACAGGCGGAATAATACAGTCATTCATGATTGAAAGCGGCATTTCCGGTCTGCAGGTATCTGTTTACACCTCGGTGATACAGGTGGCCCAGGCTGCGGTAATGCTTCTTTTTTCTGTAAAAATCGAAAATGCCAAAAATCTCATAAAGCTTAATGTCAGGGCCTCGTATGCGATGGTGCCGTCGTTTGTTGCGGTGTTCCTCATATCGATGTTCCTCGACATGTCCGTAAACCTAAAATATGCACTTATGGTTGCGGCGGGCATTATAGCCAATATGGGCTTTGGAATCATTGCAATCATCGAGTACAAGCTTCCCTACAGGCTTATGGACATAAGTCATTACGGAAGGGTTGTATCGATAACGGGAGTTTTCATAAGCCTTTCAAGCCTTGCAATGTCGTCACTTTTCTCATTTGCGATATCAAGGTTTGAATACTTTACTGTTATGTCCGTGTTCATAGTTGTGGGCCTTGTGATGCTTATAGCGTCAATGTTTGTCGGCATGACATATGAGGACATAGGCAATGAGCCTGGCATCAGCCAGTTTATGAAAAAGACTGGAGAAATAAAGGCGGAGGACTCTGGCAATGGGGATGACGGCACTGGTGATGCTAAGTCAGAGAAAGCTTCAAAAAAGAAGCCGTCGATTTTTACATATCCGATTTTCAGAAGGCTTTTTGCGGCAAACTTCATTAGGGGCTTTAGCTCGGGAACATTTGCACTCCTTACAACAATCGGATACCACTACGGCATCATAAACGCCGAGAGTGCGACGTGGATGGTTATTATAGGCTTTATCATTACGCTTGTTACCTGTTTTGCATATGCTAAGCTCTCAAGATACGGTAAGGATGCTGAGATACTGCTGATTTCTGGAATTGCGATGATTTTGTGCCTTCTGGTGATTCTTGTTGGAAGAAACACACTTTTGTTCCTTGTAATCTTTGCAATAGGAACATGCTTCAAGACCTTCATCGATTATGTATGTCCCGTTATCATTACGCAGGTAGTTGATTACGAAATCATCGGACAGTTTTCGGCGTGGAGGGTGGCACTCTATATGCTCGGAGCAGCTGTTGCGGGAGTCGTGCTCATTCCGATGCTTGACGGACTTGGCGGTGAAATTACCATGCTCATAAACGGTCTTGGCTTCCTCTACATGGGCTTCGTATACTTTGCAGAGGGTAAAAGGGCAGCAAAGACACCTCGTTAAATGTAAAGGGTGACGAAGGCACTGCGATGAATGGAATATGAAAGTACTATTTGCCTTCGCATGTCATATGTGTTTTCGTGTGTGGAGTCATCTAAGTGACAACATTCAGGATTATAGAATTAATTTAAGTTCGGAGAAAAAAATGTCTCAGAAAAACGGTGAATATACTAAAAGCGACCTTGAGGCCGCTAGGATACTAGATGATTTTATACCCGATATGGTATTTGACGCGCACATGCATCATGTGCCGACACCATCGAGGGTTTATGACGACGATTTTTCGCTTTACAAAAATGACTTTAGGCCTGTTTTTGGAAGCAGGAAACAGTATGCAAACATAATTGCATTTCCTGTTAATGGCATGTCCGATGAGAAGGGTAAGGCAACTGAACTCGTTGACCTATCGACTGAAATAATAAGAAATCAGTTAATAAAGCATCCCGAGCTTGTAGCCGAGGTTATGGTGGCTCCAGGAGACAGCGAGGAGGATATTGAAAAAAGGATTGCGGCAGCAGGAGAGGACCGTATCATCGGACTTAAGCCGTACCATCTTCTGTCAGTAAAGAAGCCGACCTTTAATGCAGATATCTGTGAATACCTTCCTGAAAGTGCCTGGGAGGTGGCTGAAAAGAGGGGACTTGCGATAACGCTTCACATGGTTAAGGACCTCTCGCTTTCTGACCCCGTGAACCTTTCATACATAAAGGAACATGCTGTACGCTACAAAAACGTAAAATTCATCCTCGCACACTGCGCAAGGAGCTTTGCGGGCTGGACGGTATTTGAAAGCATCGATGAGATAGCTAATATCGACAATATTTTCTTTGACTTTGCTGGAATATGCGAGTCGCCTCAGATGTTCATATGCATCAAAAAGGCGGGAATTGAGAGAGCCTTATGGGGCAGTGACTGGAACGTTTCAGCACTTGCTGGAAAGCCAATATCGCTTGCCGACAGGTTCTACTGGATAGGGGAAAAGGACCTTGAGCGCATGAGCGGTAATACTGAGTTTAATTCATGGCTTGTGGGTACGGAAAACCTCATGGCAGTACGCCAGGCGGCACAAATGCTTGAACTTAAGGCAGGAGATGTCGAAAAGTTATTTTACCGAAACGCAAAAGAACTTTTTAGCAAATAAAAAAAACAAAAACGCAACATTGTTAAATTTGTGACTAATACTTAATTTTTGTGACCTTATTTCGAGACATGGCTCATTTATAAAGGGCTCAATAAGATAGAATTGTTTATTGAAAGCTGTCCCATTATCTGATAAACTTTCGTTGAATAAAAAGTGAAAAGGGGGCCAAAGGTGAGCACTACAGATATTAAAAATGTCACATATTCTGACGAAAGCGTAAAAATCAAATTTAAGACTAACAATGCGGGAAAGACCTCATGGCAGGCAGAAAGCCACACCAATACAGAGTATGAGCTTCACATCATGCTTGCCGGCTCTGAAAAGCTGTCTGTTGAGAACGATACAAGAATACTCAATCCGCTTGATGCATGCATAATCGCACCGGGTGTATATCATCTGGCTAAGCCGATGCCTGGACAGATGCTTCATTTTACATTCCTCTTTACGGTTCAGTCAGCTGAATTTGCAGAGGAGCTTAAGATCTTTGACCAGTGTGTATTCTTTAAGATCAACTCACAGATAGAGAATCTTTGCAACAGGATATTCAACGAGTCAGATGCATCACGCCCATACAGGGTTAAGATGATTGAGGCACTTCTCTCGGAGATTTTCATCGAAATCTGCAGACACCTCGACATACACGAGGTTGAAAGACTTACAAAGACCGAGGAGGTTATGGTCGGCAGAACAGAAATCATCGACTCATTCTTTGAAAAGAACCACTCAGGCAGCGAATGCAGCGAGAACCATCTTGCAGATATGCTTCATATCTCAAGAAGACAGCTTACAAGAATCCTCAAAAAGATCTACGGTATGGACTTCAGGTCAAAGATGATGGATGTAAGGCTTAAGCATGCGACAATGCTTCTTCGTTCAACTGAGATGAAAATAAGTGAGATCAGCTATGCGGTTGGTTTCTCATCAGAGGGAAGCCTTTACAAGCATTTCCAGCGTTACTACGGAACAACGCCTCTTAAATACAGAAAGCAGGTTCTTAAGGAAAGAAACGAATAATCCGGGGGATTGGGATGGATTATCAGAAGCTTTTTTATGGGGAAGCATAAGTGCTTACCCAGTCCATTAATAATTATGAGAATAGAAGTTTCACCTGTTAAATGCATAATCGGAGATGAAGTGGCAAACGAGAATTCCGCGGGCTTTCATTTCCCGGGAGCAGAGGTGCTTTCAGACGGCACATGGTATTTTGTTGCAAGAAAGGATAAGGGTATGAATGACCCTTATGGCTCAACTGAGGCTGTTAAATATAATCCCGTGACCGGGGAAGTCACAAGGATGCCGGCACCAAATGAAAGGGATCTCGAGGAGCCTGGAAAAACATCATATTCATGCTACGTTTCGGAGCTTAGTCCTAACGAGCTGATAGCTGTATTCGATCTCATGGAGCCGCGCGGACACAAGACCATGTTTGACGAAAAGACAGAGGGCATGTGCTACTGCGAGCTCAGGATAACAAGGTCACATGACAACGGCCTTACATGGGAGCCATCAGAGCCTCTTTCGTACAAAACACCAGACCTTATGGTGCCGTCCAGAATCTATAAGACAAAGGACGGAATCGTCGGCTTTAATGTCGAGATGCATAACCACTGGGAGGAACCCTACAGGGAGCCAATCCAGGCGCGCTTCATTTACTCGACAGACGGCGGAAGGACATTTGACAGGGCATCATTCGTACCACATGAAAAGGATTTCCTTGCAGGTGACGCGAGGACGACAATAGATAAAAACGGAAGGATGTGTGTTTTCTTCTGGGGCTATGACCTAAGGGAAAACAGGGACCTTGCAATTTACAGGTCCTTCTCAGAGGATGGAGGACTGACATTCTCACATGTTGAGCCAATCAATCTCAAAAAGCAGATTACATCACCCTTCTATATAGATGATGATACATATATGTGTATCTACCAGGAACGCTTTTCCGAGCATCCGGGTCTCTATGCTGCACTTAGCTATGACGGCGGGATGAACTGGGATACGGAAAATGCAGTGCCGATTTTTGTTAAGGGCAGTGCACCAAAATCACTCAATGCCTTTGACAGCGGCAACGACCAGGCATACACCTTCGGATATTCGACACTTACAAAAATATCCGATGATGAAGCACTTTGTACATTCTGGAATGCGAACGGAGGCTCAACAGCCATTTCCTTCTGCACTCTTAAGATAATTAAATAATCCTAAATTAAGGAGCAAAAAAATGGAGAACAACGTTTTATTTAAGGGAATTAAGTCGGCACTTGTTTCATGTATCGACGACAACGGCAATGTTTATGAGGACGACATGAGACGCCTTATGCAGTGGCACATCAAGGAAGGCTTCACAGGCTTCTATATCTGCGGTGGCACAGGTGAGGGTCCTGTACTTCAGAAGGAGACAAGAAAGAGAATCGCTGAAATCGCTGTTGACGAGGTTAAGGGAACAGGCGCAGACATTATCAATCATATCGGTGCCATCGATCTTAAGACGGCTGCAGAGCTCGCTGAGCATGCTGCAAAGGTTGGCTGTGATGCCATCTCTTCAGTACCGCCTTTCTTCTTCCATTATGGTGAGAAGGAAATCTTCCAGTACTATGACACAATCGCAAAGGCTTCAGGACTTCCTGTTCTTATGTATGCTTCACCGCTTTCAGGAACAGCAATCACACCTGCAATGATCGACAGACTTATGGATAAGATTCCTACACTTATCGGTCTTAAGTGGACAAATCCTGATTATTACACAATGCACCGCATCACAGACCTTAAGGGCGGCAACATCAACGTTATCAACGGACCTGATGAGACACTTCTCCTTGGTCTTACAATGGGCGCACAGGGCGGTATCGGTGCTACATACAACGTAATGCCTAAGCTCTTCGTTCAGATTTACAACCTCTTCCAGGAGGGCAAGCTTGAGGAAGCACGTCAGGTACAGTTCAAGGTTAACAAGCTTATCGACATCCTTATTGAGCATGGCGTAGAAAACGGTGTTAAGCAGATTCTTTGCGACATCGGATACAATGCAGGCTACCCTGTATATCCTTCAAAGAGATTTGAGGCAGACGAGCTTGAGGTATTCAGAAAGAAGCTCGAGGCTATCAACTACAGAGAAGAGTATCTTTAATTAAAACTTAACGAGAGTATGAAAGCGATAATCAATACTAGGATATTGACGGAATACGGCATCATCCGAAATGGTGCCGTACTTTTCGATACTGACGGTATTAAGTATGCGGGTCCTGCAAAGGATATTGAAATCCCGGCTGAAGCCGAAATCATAGACGCAAACGGACGCTATGCGGCTCCAGGTCTCATTGATATCCATAACCATGGTGCAATCGACTGCAGATTCCCGGCGAATCCGCTTCACTGTGCAAAGTACCACCTAAAGCACGGAGTAACTACGGTTCTACCGACCTTTGCCTATACTGACACACTTGAGGCTATGCTTGAGGGTGGAGAGCTTGTTAGAAAGCAGCGCGAGCTTCCGGGCGGACAGACCATGAAGTACGGAATCTACATGGAAGGCCCGTACATGAACGGTGTTGGTGGAGGAATCTCCAAATACACATGGGGAGGCCCGATTGATAAGGCTGCTTCCAACAAAATGATTGAAGGCCTTAAGGACCTTGTGCTCATATGGGCAGTTGACCCTGACAGGGAAGGAATCGAGGATTTCATAGAGGATGCAAGAAGGGCAACCCCTGGAGTTATCTTTGCATATGGACACTCCTATGCAACAGCAGAAACCTGCCGCAGGTTCCGCCATTATGGATTTAAGGTTCAGACGCATCATGGTGATTCGGGTAATCCAAAGGGAAGGGCCCAGGGTACACCGGGTGGTGGATGTGACGAGTACACATTAAACGAGCCTGATATGTATGCAGAGCTCATCGTCGATGAAACAGGCATACATGTGGTACCTGAGAGGGTCAAGCTTGCAATCAAGACAAAGACACCCGACAGAATCATTCTTATCACGGACTCTGTTGAATTTGAAAGCGGAAAGAATGCGGAGGATAAGGGTATCTGGTATGGTCCGGATCTTAATTACGATGACCTAGGACTTCTTGACGGCTCATGCCTGACACTTGAGAATGCATGCCGTAATGTCACATCACATACACCATATGGCATCTGCCACGCGGTAATGATGGCAACCATTACACCTGCGAGAATGCTTGGTATTGATAATGAAGTAGGCTCACTTGAACCCGGAAAGAGGGCTAACATTATTCTCGTTGACGATGACATGAGGGTTTCCGCGGTATGGCTTGACGGAGATTTATGTCAGAAGGATGGGGAGTTGATTGGAGAATACAGACAATAAGTAGCGCCTTTTGTTTTGCGAAATTGTCAGTACAAATTTACAATTTACTATTCCATCGACATACAGTAACATTAAATTACGGTACAGAGCTACATTTGGTACCATAAAATAACAATAATTCAGAATTACTATAAAAAAGGAGACACAACCATGGGACTTTATGATGAGTTCAGATTCAAACCGGCAGAATTCCTGCCAAACAGCGACATGCCGCTTGAAGAGCTTGAGAGAGTTAGAAACATCAAGCGTGAGGACATGGAGTACACAAACGAGAACGGTTTCCAGGTAAAGGTCGTACTCGATCCCGAGAGCCTTATGGCACTTGACATCTTCACAAGAATCCTGAAGTCAGACCTCGAGGACACACACTTCACATTCATCTGCCCGAACCAGCATCCGGTATGCTACACATCAGTAGCAGAGATGATCAACAAGTACAACGTAAACTGCCGTAACATCGACGCATTCGCAATGGACGAATGGGCAGACGAGGATGGAAACGTAGCTCCGCTTACATACGGCGCAGGACTCGGATATTCATTCATCAACCACTTCTACATGAGAATCCGTGAGGACCTCCGTCCAGACATCAGCCACTGGCACGTACACACACAGGAGAACAAGGGAACAGGCGTATACACAAGCATCATCGAGGAGTGCGGAGACGGCGGAGCAGACGTAATCTACTCAGCAACAGGCTGGCCGGGACACACAGCATTCATCGACCCGAGGACAAAGGAGTTCGCAGCAGATTCACTTGAGGAGTTCATCACACTCGGATCAAGAATCGTAACGGAGACACCGCTCACAATCGCAGAGAACTCACTCTTCAGCCCGATGGGAGCATCAGGAGACGTATGGGCAGTACCGCCTAAGGCAGCAACAATCGGACCGAGGGACGTAGTAAACTCAAGGGAGAGATTCGAGGTGCACAACATCCTCAACTCCCAGAGCGGAGACACATGGCAGAGAATGATCAGCCGTATCGAGCTTTACGGACCGATCTCAATGGAGTGCCCTGCATCAATCTTCAGACTTGGAAAGGGAACATGCTACGTATCAGAGGCAATTGCAAGGCCATTCGGCTCATGGTACAACGGAATCCCGGACAACAGACTTTAATTGAAAGAAGAATAAATCATCCTATAACAAGAAGCATCCTGTCACATATGTGGCAGGGTGTTTTTCAATGTAGTATAATGATGCAAATGGCCAGTCGTTGAATTGGGAGGATAGATTAATGATTAATTATGCGCACAGGGGTGCGAGTGAATATGCTCCGGAAAATACATTATCTTCTTTTTATCTCGGGCTCTTACAGGGAGCTAACGGAATAGAAACGGATGTTCAGTATACAAAGGACCAGGTTCCTGTATTATTTCATGATGATACTGTTGACCGCGTTACCGATGGTTCGGGAAAAGTATGCGATTATACACTTCGCGAGTTAAAGAAGCTAAAGGTATACGGTAACTCCACAACGGGTTTTTATGACAGGGTAGTGACTCTCGAAGAGTTTCTTGATAAGTTTTCTGCATATGATATTTCATTTGCACTGGAGCTTAAGGGACCGGGAGTTGAAGAGGAAACCCTTAGGCTTGCAAAGGAATACGGAATAATGGACAAAACCACCTTTACAAGCTTCAAATTTGAATATATCAAAAAAATCAAGGAGCTTGATTCTGCGGCAAGAGTCGGCAGGCTAACCGACAGGACAGATGATGAAGCCGTTGAAGAGCTTCTCTCAATTGGTGGTGAAGAGATGGCACCAAAGGCAGACACGGTAACTCCTATTCTTATGGAGAAGTGGAGAAAAGCAGGATTTGGAGTCCGCGCCTGGGGTGTCGGAAGTGTCATGCTCATGAAAAAGATGTGTGAAATGGGCGTTGACGGAATGACAGTCAATTTCCCGGGCCGACTTTTCGAATACCTTAATGGTAAATCCTGATGGTTTGATTGATAATTATGAATTGTTATGAAAAATCAAGCGTGAATCCTCGGTATTTCTATTGCCGGGGAGTTTGCGCAGGAAGAAATTTTTCTGTTGGATAGAGTATGTTTACGGACTGCTATCAAATTCCTTTCCAAAAAAACGTAAAAAAATAATTCAATTACGTATCAAAACAATCATATTGTTATTTAAACCGTAAATAGTCTTTGAAATCTTGTATCCTTACCTGGTATCCACATTTGACCATTCTCATTTTACGTATTAATTAGTCTTATTCCTCAAGTCATACCGTAATTGGATTGTTGACATACAGCATAAAATTAAAATAATGAAATAATTAACGTAATAGCAGAAAAATTTTACGTGCTGAAACCGTAATTTCATTTATTTAGCCGTAACACCAACTATTTTTACCTATTAACCTAATTCCCAAAACTAGAAAACACCACTTTGCCGCTGATATGACAAGGTGGTGTTTGTTTACTTATGTAATGTATCTGCTTTATATGGTTTTATCGGACATCATGCGAATTTCATAAGGCCGAAGGCGTGTGGGTTATGGAAGGAATTCTTGACGGTCGGGTCAACGGGGTTCCATGAAAGATAATGCGGCGTAACGCACTTATCACCGCACTTAAATGCGTTTGCTCTCATTGTGTCTCCAGACTTTGGATTAAAGTTAGGGAAGAAGAACCTGATAAAGGAATAGGGAATGCTATAGGTGAGAACCCATCCGTCTTCGGTATATTCAACCGACGGATTAAATGAAAACTTACCATTTTTACGAAGCTGGTCGAGTCTTATGAGATCCTCAATATTTGTTCCGATACCAAGAAACATCGAGCAGTTTGGATTCATCTCAATATTAAAGTATTTAAGTGAATTGTTGTCAGGACTAAAGAAGAACTCGAGGCATGAATCATAGCACGGCATGTCAAATCTTCCCGTCTGCTCGGCACGGATGTTTTTCTCGTATGCACTAAGTCTTACGTAGAGATATTCATCATCATAGCAAACCTGTGCCCATGCCCTTATATCCTCATCAAAATCCATAACCTCCTTATGGTCGATACTGAGCCTTGGAACATTATCCCAGTCTGTTTTTCTAATGATTGTATATTCCTTCATAAATGACCTCCCATTTATTGTTTTAAGTCAAATTGGAAACGATTGGGCCAAAATGGCAAACCGGATTTCTTTTAAATTATAACGCGTATGTGTAGAATAATAATTATCAATATGGAAGAAGGTTTACTATTATGGGCAGTTCCGGACGAAGAAACAAATTTATGGAAAAGTACTCGGCTTTTTGCGACAGGTTTCTGCTTTCATGCCTTTTCATTTTGACATGCCTGCCTGTTATAACCATCGGTCCGTCGATAGCCGCCCTTTATTATACGATTACCAAGGTCTTTTACAGGGAGGAGGGCTATCTTGGCAGATCGTATTTTAATAGCTTCAGGGAAAACCTGAAGCAGGGAATTGTCCTGACGCTTATCCTGCTTCTTTATCTTGCAATCGGTTTTGCATATCTTTATCTTATTTCGGGACTCACCGCTTCTGGCAGGCTTCCGCTTTTTATGAACTATTTTAAATATGTGTATTTTCTTCCCGGACTACTGGGTTTTCCGTGGATGTTCATATATATGTCCAGGTTTAATGATACTATTCGTACCATTCTTTCGAATTCGATAAGACTTGGCATGGGTAAACCCGGAATAACACTGCTTGCTGACGTAGTTATTGCAGTCATCACTGCCATGATGTGGTTTCTGCTTCCGCTTTTACCCTTTGTGCTTGTGCCTCTTGCCGAGTTAATAATCAAAAGGACAGAACCAGTCCTAAAGGAGCTTTCCTGAAATTTGTATTCTGCTTAACACTTAAATGGGCAGATGACCTTTATGATGCATTTTTCATTCTTGTATATGCCTGCTGGCTTATGCTTAAAAGCTTTTCGCTTCCAATCTGTCTGCACTGTTCAAGATATGCATTCCAGTCAGCATCTGAGTTAATGTCCCTGACACCAGTCAGGAACTCGGCACGGGCACGTCTTATGAATGCTACGTATTCTGTCTTTATTGTTCCAAGCTCAGTTCGTTCCTGCGAGGTATAGGGATACCATTTGACTATCTCAGTGGGATTATTCCTGTTACCGTGCTCAAGATATGATGTAAAGGAACCACTGTAGATTAGCGATTTGTAATCGTCCCAGTTCATTTCCCTTACAGGATCCTTTCTTTCAACTGTTCTGTTAAAATACGGATTCCTACTGTTTCTCATCGCTGTACTGCATAATGCCCAGGTTTTATCGGTAATACCTGCAAAGGCATTGTGATTGATGGTCTTCACTATCGTATGTCCGTCAATGGGATCTGATATTTCCTCCCAGTCAATTCCTTCCTCTCCAAATCTCTGAACCATGGTTCCCTCCCTGCTTGCAGTTGCCAAGAGAAGCTTCATTGCTCTTTCCGGATACTGGCATGCTGATGAAACGGATACCTCGGCACTTACAAACGCCTGATTGAGGGGTGCGTTGTTAAACGGGTCAAGCCAGGTATATTCATAAAGGCCGGGATGATCGGTAACGCTTACAAGTGTTAGGTGACCACTGAAGGCTCCGACCTTCTGTACACCTTCATCTGGAAAATACAGGGACTTTAACTCGGAATATTCCTTTATCGTATAAATCTTTGTTGAAAGAAGGCCCTCGTCAACGAGTTTTTTAATTTCCTTAAGTGCTGTCCTGTATTCATCGCACTCGGAAGGAAGCCACAGCCTTCCGTTAGTTGCGTTAAAGAGATAGTTTTCGTTGTAGTATACCCAGTTATTTATTAGCCATCTGACGGGATCATTCCAGGCTGTTGTTTCCTCACAGGTATTTATTGAACCTAAAAGCGGGATTTCGTCCTTTATTCCGTTTCCGTTCGGATCCTTGTCACGAAAAGCCCTTAGTACCTCGACAAAAGCCTCATAATCGGTGGGCATGGCCATTCCAAGGGCTTTGAGCCAGGACTCATTTATGAACATCTTAATATACATGTCATCGCTTGAGCCGGCAGTGAATTCTCCTATGTGGTATCTCTTGCCATCGGTGGGGTTGATGTTTTTTCTGTTATAAAAATTCCAGTCCTCAGGTGAACAGTTCTTAGGATTTGAGAAAAACTCAAAGCTGTCATATCCCTTCATGAATTCCTCGTCCTTAAGCCATCTGTTTAAATCGAGAAAATATCCGCCGTTATCATATTCGGCCATAATGTCGTCAGGGAAAACAACACCCCAGAGAATATCCGGGAGCTTTTCGTTTGCGGCCATTATTGTGGCTATCTGAATAAGATATTCATCCTGCTTAGGAGAGAAAAAAACAAATTCCAGGTCTACGTTGCATTTTTCCTCAATCCACTTTGTGAAGTAGTTGTTTTCGTAATCAGTGACATTTTCCTTCTTGGGGATGCCTATGGTGAATGTGATTCTTTCATCACCGCCGTATAGCTCCTTTTCCTTTGCTGTTTGTGTAAAGGCGGGGTTATCGCTGTTTTCGGCAGCGGAAGGAGACTGCACTTCACCGCTGATGTCAGCGTTTTTCGTGCAGGAACTTAAGGCAAGAACCATTGATAATGCAAGTATTGTGGATATTATCTTTTTAAGTATCATTTTGCATTGTCTCCTTACTGTCGTGATGTGAAGCTGTCTTACCATTAGCTAACTGTTATTTTAATGTGAGGGTTTCTCCCGGATGCTTGGAAAACTGCATTTTGTAATCCGCGGGAGTCATTCCGTATACCTTTTTGAAATTCCTGTAGAATGTGCTCAGTGCGAGTCCGCATTTTTCAGCCACGTCTGTTACCTCCAGGTCGCTCTCACGAAGCATGTCAGCGGCATACTGCATCCTCAGGTTTACAAGATACTGAGCAAAGGTCTGCCCGGTTTCCTGCAAAATTATGGTATTGAGAATACGCTCTGTCTTCTTATATCTTTCGGACAGCATTCCAATGGAGAGTCCGGGGTTATCAAAATTATCATTGATGAATTCGATGATTTCATGCTTTCTTTTTGCCTTGCTGTCAGACTGAAGTCTGGCCTTCTGCTCAAACAGGTAATCAGTGAGCTTCTTTAGTGCCCGGATATTTGCCTCTGCAGATATGCTTCTTGCAAAGGTACATTCCTTAAAAAGCTCCGATGAAATCTTTATCGCATCGGCTGCTTCCTTAATTGAGGCAAGCATTGTATAGAAAATCTGCTGGGCATAGCTTGGTGTTTCCTTTCCAGCCGCCTCGGCAAAAAGACCAATCAGCCTGTCAACCTCATTCATGTTCCAGTTGAAGAGAGCCTGCTGGAAAAGCTTTAGGTCAAGAACTGTCTCGTCAGCCTTTGCAAGAGATGCCTCATCACTGAAAAACATAATGTTACTTCCTACATCAGGCATACTGAAGAGAGCCTGCTGCACTGCGTCTGACATACTGTCTATTCCGATAAACGGAGCGCTTACACCGCAGATTATCCTGTCCCCGTCAGGCAGGCCGTCATTAATCTCTGTTATGTAGTTTCTAAGGGATTTGGAGATGCTGTCGTCCATCCTGAAGACAAGTCCGATTTCTTCCTTATTCAGTGGCTCGAATATTATGCTGTGTCCGAGTCTTTCATTAAGCTTGCAAAGAACAAGACCCTGTAGCTCGGGATTGTTTTCTGATGTCAGGCATCTGATGATGGCCACATGGGTAGGTTCCTTGAGAAGAAGGGTGATATTTTCAAGACCCTCTGTGTCACTTTCTGAAATTGGAAGACCAGAAAATACCTTAACAAGAAGATTTGTTATGAGATTACCCTGTATCTTTTTCTGGTTTTCCTTTGACTGGTTGAGGTAGTTGTAAATTGCGACAAATTCGTTGCGGTTTTCGGGATTTTCCGGTATTTCTGCCTTTTCGATGATTTCCTTCACAGGCTTAACAGTATTGCGGGAGAAGAGGAAGCAAAGGCAAAGGCCGATTACAGCTCCGAGCACCGAAATCAGCTTTACCTTGTTGTCGGCATTTTCCGTAACGGTTTCAAAATACTGTTCGGGTATGCTTAGCTTAACGGTTCCTCCGATGCTGCTAACGGCACATTCCATGTTTACGTATTTGCCGGGACCATCTGTCAGGCTTCCGTAGGTCATCAGCTCCTCACCCTTAGCATCTGAAACCGAGAAAAAGGAGTTTTTGGGAAGCGAATCAAGCTGGAAATGGTCGATAATCTTTTCGGCGGGAATCATAAAGATGTAAACGCAGTCATCACCTGTCTCATTTAAGAGTACAGTTAGGTATTCCTTTTTTGGTGACTGCTTTATTGAAACCGCATCCGAGGAGAGTGGCACAAGGCCTGTTCGGCTAAGCCTTGTACTGGTTATAACAGAAGGCATGTCTAGCCTGTCATATACATAAAAGGAAGAGAAGCATTCGTTGATGCTGCCGCAGTAACGGTTTGATGTAATAACCGTATCTGACTTTCTTAGATAAATCAGAACGTCTTCAATTAATGGAAAATATCCCTTCTGGTATCCGATGTTCTCCATGATTCGTGATACATAGTAGTCGTTTTTCGGGGATCCTTCTTTTGCAGTTATGACAGAACTGTAGAAATCAGATCCGTCCATTGCCTGAGGAAAGAAAAGGCAGAAAAACAGGTCATCGGAAAGTATTTCTGAATTGTGTGAGAATGTATCGGACACCTACTCAAGATATGAGCGCTGCCATTCCTTCGAAATATTCGTGTGGGTATAGATTAGGATACACAGAAAAAGAAGCGTACAGATTGCGTACGTAATAAAGCAGCGCCAGAATACAGATAGTCCCTTAATACGCATGTATACACCTCCGTCATTAATATAAATCGATATTATCATAATGAATTCTCAAAATCCATATCGCCAGATACCCCTTTTTCCAAAAATGAATAAAGTGAAAAATCACCGTAAAAAATGAGAAATGGACAAATTGCCAGGCGTTAATTTTGGGAAAAGCACGTAAATCATGAAGATTGAAAAGGAAAATCCTCCATTTTAGACTTGAAGTAACGGAAAACCGTGACGAAAAATCCAAAATCAAATCAAAAGGAGGAAAAAATGAAGAAATTATTGTCAATGCTTCTTGCGGCCGTTATGGTTCTCGGACTTGTTGCCTGCGGTTCACAGACACAGGCTCCCGCACAGACCCAGGCGCAGGAAACCACGGTAGGTAACACCGAAGCTCCGACACTTGAAACAAAGGCAGCTGAGGAATTAAAGGCTGAGGCAGAAGCCGTTAAGGATTATTCGGGAAGAAAGCTTTCCCTTATGATGTCAATCGGCGGTGGCGGAAACTGGTGGCAGCCGGTTGCCGACAGAATGATGGAGCTTTATCCTGGTCTTGAGGTTGAAGTAGTCTTTGACTCAACTGCAGCTGATATGTTCAGGACACAGTATCTGGCAGGAGAGGCACCTGATGCATTCATGATCAATACAGGCGCAATTCCGAACTACGAGTCAATCGAGCAGGGCATCGTTCAGCCTGTTGACTATGTTTTAAACCTTCCTACACTTGATGGTTCATCAACACTTGGCGAATACCTTGACATGGACGTATTCACAAACGGTGCTTATGACGGACATTACTATGTAATGCACGAATTCCAGTATCTTGACGGTTTCTGGTATGATGCTGCTTTCTTCAGAGAGAAGAACCTTACGGTTCCGACTGACTGGAACAGCTTCCTTAAGCTTTGTGATGAGTGTAAGGCACTTGGAATCAAGGTTATGGGATATACGGGAGTAGAGGCTCCGGAGTATGCAGTTAACTACTGGTTTGTTCCGATGCTTGCTTCAGTTGACTATGATGCATATGTAAAGTATTGCAATCTTGATTCGACAGTTTTCGATTCTGACGCAATGAAGAATGTAATGGAAAAGATGAAGTACCTTCGTGACAACGAACTTATGTCACAGTACACAATCGGTTCAGGTACATCAGAGGCTCAGATTTCATTCATCAACCACGACTTCGCAATTTATCCATGCGGTTCATGGCTTGAGGCCGAGATGGCTGATGCTTGGACAGAGGGCTGGGAGCTTACATATCTTCCATATACCTTCGGTGACATCGATGACAAGGATCACAAGTTTATGGGCGTTGGTGGACAGAGCTCACGTATCACATCAACAACAAGCGATAACCTTGACCTCGTAGGAGAATTCTACAGAGTTCTTTACTGTGACGATGAGGCTATTAAGGGAGAGGTTTCAACACATGGTAATGTAATGCTTATCCCTGGCTTCGCTGAGAAGTTTGGTGACCTTGTAGATGCTTCAGTTAAGACAGCTTCTGCAAGCTCAGAGAAGATGAGAAAGATTACATTCGTAGCAGGCTCATGGTATCCGGATATGAGAAAAGAGGTTGGTAATGCAATCAACGCATACTACAACGGAGATATCGATGAGGATGCATTCGTGAAGCGTCTTCGCGACAAGATGGATACTATTAGAAACGACTCGACAGTAACAAAATACAACTTCAAGGGATAATTCTAATTCCTGTCAAAATGAAATTAAAGTCAAAGGGCAGGTAACTGCCTTTTGACTTATTAAGGGGAGGTTCGAAATTGAGGAAAAACAAGCTGGTCAGTCGTTCTGACAGATTTTTTGACGGCGTTATGGTGGGACTACCGACGATTTACCTGATTCTTCTGTATACGATTCCCACAGTTGCGGGTCTGTATTTTTCCTTTACAGACTTCGGAGGCTATAACCTAAGCTTCAAGTTAATCGGTCTGACAAACTATAAAAAGATGTTTGCAGACAATGTTTTCTGGCTTTCGGTATGGAACTATCTTAAGTTCTATCTTCTGAGTTCCGGAATATGTTATCCCATTGCATTTGTGTTTGCCATTCTCTTAACCAAGAATCCTAGACTTAAGGAAAGAAGCATTTACAGAATACTGTTCTTCCTTCCGTGTACGATTCCCGGAATGGTAATAGGACTTATATGGATTGGAATGTATGCTCAGACAGGAGCTTTTAATACAATTTTGGGATTGTTTGGCGTCGAGCCCATCAGATGGCTTGGAAGCTCAAAGCTTGTAATGATGTCTCTTATCATTGTTGTTGTCTGGAGACAGATGGGCTTTTATATGTCATACCTTATGGCTGCCATATCAAACATACCCGATGATATTTTTGAATCTGCAAGGATAGACGGGGCAAGTGAATTTACACAGACAATGAAGATTACGCTTCCATTGTCATGGGACTGCATCACGACATGTCTTCTTTTCTTTGTAAAGGGTGCTGTAAGCCTTGGCTTCGGTCTTGTGTACATCATGACAAAGGGCGGACCGGACAACGCATCGCAGCTGATGTCTTCTTATATGTATTATTCCATCTCGGAAAAGCTTGACTATGGTATGGCATCGGCAGTGAGCGTGGCAATTCTGTTTGTCACAACTCTTCTCTCGGTATTCATTCTTAAGGTAATGAAGAGAGAAACCTATGAGTATTAATGAAGGGAGTGCAAAATGAAAACTAAAAAGAAATTATACACAGGCACCCTTGTCAGCAGGATAATACTTATTACTTATTCGGTAATGACCATGATTCCGTTTTACATCATGGTTGTAAACTCCTTTAAGTCATCGGAGGAATTCTATAACGGAATTTTTGCCCTTCCAAAGGATTTTATCGGAAACACCATTATCAACTATGGGAATGCATGGAAGGAGGCGGCGCTTGGCTCAGGTTTAATCAACACCGTAATTGTCGGAGCCGGAGCTACGGTAATTACTGTTGTGCTCAGTGCTATGGCGGCCTATGAGCTGGCAAGAAGGGATTTTCCCTTCAAAAAGCAGGTGGGCGGACTTTACCTCTTAATGCTTCTTGTTCCATCGATGGTAGCTCTTACTCCGACATTCTTCATTGGAAGAACACTGGGACTTTATAATAAGAGGCTTTCGCTCATTCTGTTCTATTCGGTTCACCAGCTTCCGTTCACGGTATATACAATGAAATCGTTCTTCATGACGATACCGCATGAGCTTGAGGAGGCTGCGTATATCGATGGTGCTACGAGTGTAAGAACCTTCTACTCGGTAATGCTGCCTGTGATGCGTCCAGGCTTTGTAACAGCGGCAATCTTTGCAATCCTTGAATTCTTTGATGAGTATCTGTATGCGATACAGCTTGTTGTAAAGAAGGACCTGCTTCCAGCTGCAGTAACAATACTTCGTTACAGGGCCGGACAGGCGGTACGCCAGATATGGGGTGAAACCTTTGCCGCATGCATGGTGCTTACAGTACCGATTGTCATTATCTACGCTCTCTTCCAGGAGAAGATCATGGGCGGAATGACAGCAGGCTCAGTTAAGGGTTAATAACTATCAGAATTAAAAATACATTCCGACGCCTGATGGGGGAGATGTTCCGATATCAGGTGCCGGTTTTTTATTTGCAAAAATAAACCGTAATTAATTCCAAAATCGTAAACTTATGATTTTCGTGCGATAAATTGGACTTTTTAGCGAGAGAATAATCACGAAATTTAAACAATTGTTAAATATTTGGGAAGCAGAATGAAAAAATGAGAATGATGACAGGACTAATTTTTCGAGAAACGAGATTTAATTAAGCCTAAAGAGAAACGAAAGTTGATAGATATTGACGAAAGTGTAATTAATTCAAGATTTCTTTGGAAGTTATTTACAAAATAGTAACAAATCGATTGTTCGATATGACGAAATTATGATATTATTTGCCGTTTCATTGACTTTGTAT
>JAUNDA010000106.1 GCA_030526295.1 Eubacteriales bacterium | reverse complement strand
TATTAATAATTTCATTTTCAATAAACTTTTTAATATCTAAATTATGATTTAGATTAATATTTCTTTCAACTTTTTCAAATATTTTTCCATTTGAATCAATCATTCCAATTCCAATATGGCTTCCACCTATATCAATACCTATTCTCATATATTTCTACCTCTCTTTTAATATTTTAAATTCATATTATATTTAAATATTAATTTAGTCAAGTAATTCAAATAATTTTTGATACTTTTTTGTTACAGTTCAGTAAGACAAACTTTGAAATCTTAAAAGGTTATTATATATTATTTTTGAAATACCGCGTAAGCGACCAAACGAGCAACTGCGAGTGCGATTGGAGCAACCTACAATACTTTGAATTCTGTAGGTTGCGACACACAAGGTATAAAAAAATAATATATAATATACCTTTTAGCTAAAATTACACTTTTACTGAACTGTAACAATCAATATAAAAGAAGTAGTAAAAAACTACTTCTTTTGGTACCGATGGTGGGACTCGAACCCACATGGTTTCCCGCATGATTTTGAGTCATGTGCGTCTGCCAGTTCCGCCACATCGGCGACTTATACAATTTAACACACGAGCCTTGAAATATCAAGGTAAAGAAGTTAAAATGTTTCTATGGACTGCATAACATTCAGTAAACAAATCAATGCATATCTTAAGAACGAACAGCGTGACGAGGAGTTAAATGAGTTTCTTCGTCATCTTAATTCGTGTCCGAAATGCAGGGAAGAACTGGAAATCAATTATATTGTCACAAAGGGCCTTGAGTTAATCGATGTTCCAGATGGCAAGTATAATCTAATCGAATCCTTTGGTAATGAGGTTGATGCAAACAAAGGATTCATCAAAAACAGAAAAAGATCAATAAGGGTCAGGTACGTCATTGACACACTCGTATTCTGGGCTGTTGCTTTTTCGCTTCTTTATTTTCTCACTACAATACTTTAAAACATATGAAAAAATTACTGCTTATTGATGGTCACAGTATCCTCTCAAGAGCCTTTTTCGGCATCCCCAGACTATCTACGGGAGACGGAAGGCCTACAAATGCCGTATACGGCTTTATGAATATCGTGCTTAAGGCGATCGACGATGAAAAAGCCGACAGCCTGGCTGTTGCATTTGATCTTGACAGGAAGAAATTAAAAAGAACACAGATGTATCCTGAATATAAGGGTACAAGAAAGCCCATGCCTGAGGAGCTGCATATGCAGATTCCTTATGCGCAGGAGCTTTTAAAAAGGATGAATGTGCCGATTATCACCCTTGAGGGCTATGAGGCAGATGACATACTTGGAACGCTTGCAAAAAAGAATGCGGCGCAGGGCATGGAGGTCACGGTGCTTTCAGGTGATAGGGACCTTCTGCAGCTTTGCGACGAGCATATCAAGGTTTCAATTCCAAAGACAACAAAGGGACATACAGAGGTCTTCAATTATTATCCTGAGGATGTTGTAAATGAATACCATGTAACACCGCTTGAATTTATTGACCTTAAGGCGCTGCAGGGTGATACCTCTGACAATATCCCCGGACTTCCCGGAGTCGGAGAGAAGACTGCAAGGGACATTATCGAGAAATTCCATTCTATCGAAAATGCCTATGAGCACGCATCTGAGGTTAAGCCGCCGAGGGCTCAGAAGGCACTTCTGGAGTCCTTTGACCTTGCGGTGCTTTCAAAGAAGCTTGCTACAATTGATATTAATGTTCCGCTTGATGAGGAAATTACACTTGGTGACACTTCATTGATTTATACCGGAGAGGCACTTAATTACCTAAGGGAACTTGAGCTTAAGACGCTTGCAGCGAGGTTTTCAAAGAAGATTGACACCGTAGGAGGTGCAATTGGAACCGCTGGAAATAATGCTGCTGGGTGAAAAGGCTTCAGGTGACAGGACCACAGGAGAGATGGCTTCAGTTGGTAAGGCATTTGGTGGTAAAGCGGCAGGCGGTAATGCTTCAGCTGATATGATCTCTGGTAACATTGTTTCTGGTGATATCGCTGTCAATGTTCCCGAAATAAAGGTGGTTACAGTAAGGGGGGAAGCACTTTCTATTCTTAATGCCACAAAGACAGCCGGCATCAGCTATTTTGAAAGTGAGGAGTCTGTTGTTCCCGAGCAGATGAGCCTTTTTGATACGAATGTGGCAGGACCTTCGTTTGCGGCACTTGCCATTTATGACGGTAAGGGATTGTATGTACTTAAGTACTCACCGAGTGAGCTTAGGGATGATGTTACAGCGTGGGTTAAGAAGGCGGAGAGTGTATCTCTTATTGATGTAAAGAGGACACTTAAGAAGCTTGATGTATTAAGGGACGCAGATTTCTTTGACGCGTCGGTTGCGGCATATCTCATTAACCCTGTCCGCGGATCCTATGACTATGATGACATTGCTAAGGACCACCTTGGTGTGATGCTTGAAAACAGAAAGGAGCTTCTGCCAAAGGGAGAGGCTTACTCTGAGAAAATTGCAGCCTATGAGGCTTTTACTGCCTTAGCAGCAATGCCTGTGCTTAAGGAAAAGCTTAAGGATCTTGGGGAGGACAAGCTCTATGAGGAGGTTGAGCTCCCGCTTATAATTTCGCTTAATGACATGGAAAATGCCGGCATCAGGGTGGACAGGGAAGCACTTAAGGAGTTTTCAGGATACCTTGACGGTAAAATTTCGGAGCTAGAGGATAGGATATACGAGGCTGCAGGTGAGAAATTCAATATCAATTCCCCTGCACAGCTAGGAAACATTCTTTTCGAAAAGCTTGGTCTTAGAAGCACAAAAAAGTCAAAGACAGGCAGCTACTCAACAGCTGCTGACGTGCTTGAAAAGCTCGCTCCCGATTATCCGATTGTAAGGGACATCCTCGAATACAGGACATATAAAAAGCTTTCGTCTACATATGCCGAAGGATTAAAGCCATATATTTCAGCTGATGGCAGAATTCATGGAACCTTTAACCAGACGGTTACGGCGACAGGAAGAATTTCATCGACAGACCCTAATCTCCAGAACATCCCGGTAAGGACCGATGAGGGAAGAAAAATCAGGGACATGTTCATCCCGGCCGAGGGCTGTATCCTCATGGATGCCGATTATTCACAGGTTGAGCTCAGAATCCTTGCGGCTCTTTCAGGAGATGAAAAGCTCATTGATGCATATGAGAACTCAGTTGACATTCATTCACTTACCGCATCGGAGGTTTTCCATGTGGATATCGATGCCGTGACACCTGAGATGAGAAGAAACGCGAAGGCTGTAAACTTCGGAATTGTTTACGGTATTTCGGCATTTGGCCTTGGCGAGGACCTTTCAATCGACAGAAAGGAAGCTGCTGAATATATAGAGAGATATTTTGAAACATATCCGGGAGTAAAGAAGTATCTTGACGAAACGGTTAGTTTCGCAAAGGAAAACGGATATGTTAAGACACTCTTTGGAAGAATCAGGCCGATTCCTGAGCTTAAGGCATCACAGTACATGGTAAGGCAGTTTGGAGAGAGGGTGGCAATGAACAGCCCGATCCAGGGAACCGCTGCCGACATCATGAAGATTGCAATGAACAATGTTGCGAAGGGGCTTGAGGGAATGAAGTCGAGAATTGTGCTTCAGGTTCATGATGAGCTTTTGGTAGAGGTCGTGCCCGAAGAAAAGGACATCGTTCGTGATATCATTAAAAAGGGAATGGAGAGTGCCGCAAAGCTTGCGGTAAGCCTCAAGGTTGATGTAAATGAGGGTGCTACGTGGAACGAGTGCCACTAAGAAGGAGAGAAGATGGGAGTCATTAAGGACGAATACATATCCGATAAGGTAACGCGTTTTGACATGCTGCCACTGTCGTTTCTCAAGAAATCCGCGTATACGGGTTCGAAGGGAAATGTGAGGTACAGAATCGAGAAAAAGGAAGAGGAGGAGAGGAAATTCCTGTTTCTTAGTGTCTGGACCACACCTTTTGCGTATGACAAGACTAATGCAGAGGATATGGAAACTAAAGAATTTGACTTTTCGGACAAAGGAATTGACGAAATTGTTGATTTTTTGAACGAAAACTATATACACATTTAGTTATAAGTGGTATAATTGCCCAATATTTTTAATAACCGTGAACCCGTTCGTTCAGGGGGATAAAATTTACGAAGGTAAATTAGGAGGATCAAAAAATGAAAAAAAGGTTAGTAGCAATTGGATTAGTACTTTGTATGATGGCTGCAACACTCGTTGGTTGTGGTTCAAGTTCATCATCTTCAAACTCATCCGCAAAGACAGTAAAAATCGGTGTATTCGAGCCGCAGTCAGGTGACAACGGTGCCGGCGGAAAGCAGGAAATCCTCGGCATGCAGTATGCTAATTACAAGACACCAACAGTTGAAATCAACGGCGAGACATACAACGTTGAACTCGTATATGCAGATAATGCATCTTCAAACGATAAGGCTCCGTCAGCTGCACAGACACTCATTTCAAGTGGTGTATCTGTAGTTCTCGGTTCTTATGGTTCAGGCGTTTCAATCGCAGCAGGAGACACATTCCTTGCAGCAAAGGTTCCGGCTATCGGAGTTACATGTACAAACCCGCAGGTAACATCAGGATGTGATGTTTACTTCAGAATCTGCTTCCTCGATCCGTTCCAGGGAACAGTTCTTGCTAACTATGCAAAGAACTCACTCGGTGCAACAAAGGCATACTGCCTTGCTAAGATCGGTGACGACTACTCAGGCGGACTTGTAAACTACTTCATGGAGGCATTTGGTAAGGAGAACTGCGTATCTGAGACATTCCCAGAGGGAACATCAGACTTCTCAACATACATCTCAAATGCTCAGGCACAGGGTTGTGACGTATTCTACGCACCTGTATCAATCGAGGCAGCTGCTCTTATCATTGATAAGGCTGATGCTCAGAACCTCGGAATGCCTATGCTCGCTGGTGATACATGGGATTCTAACGTTATCCTTAACGCTGCTAAGGGCAAGGACCTTAACATCTGTGTAACAACCTTCTATCAGGAGGGTGCTTCACCTGAGTTCGATAGCGGTATCAAGGAGTGGATCAACCAGGATTCAACAGCTAAGGCTAACAACGGCGGAAACGATGAGATCGCAGCAGTTTCAGCAATGGGTTACGATGCTTACTATGTAGCACTTGAGGCTATTAAGAAGGCAGCTTCAACAGAGCCTGCAAAGGTTCTTGAGGTTCTTCCGGACGTTACATACACAGGTGTAACTGGATCAATCGCATTCGACGAAATCGGCGATGCAAAGAGAAACTCAGCATTCGTTAAGAAGTGTAATACAGAGACAGCCAAGTGGGATTTCGTAGAGGAAGCCAAGGCTCAGTAATCGGTAAGATTTGACAGTTGATGGGCGAGGGCAATAAAAGCTCTCGCCTTTTATTAAACGAAAGGTAAAACATTATGAGTATGTCACAGACAGTCATGCCATATTTGCTTTCAGGTATTTCGGTAGGTGGTAAGTATGCACTTATTGCCATTGGTTATACAATGGTTTACGGTATCTTAAGACTCA
>JAUNDA010000105.1 GCA_030526295.1 Eubacteriales bacterium | reverse complement strand
TCCGCTTAATATTACTTTTTTTCTCTATCTATTTTATCTAAAGTATCTTTTAATATTTCCTGACGAAGCTCTTTTAGCCAGTCTGAAAACTCTACCTCGTTGAACGCATAGGTTTGATTTAATTCATATTCATTTTCTGACCACGTATCAATAGGCGACTCGTTATGCTGAATCACTGCCTCGAGTTTATCAAGTGCCTTATATAGCTTGGCTTCTTTTGTGGTTTGGGCAGCCATCTCTTCATATAGCCCTGATAAGTCATCCGATAGTTCAGGCGGTAGTGACAGCACCCATTCACGCAGTAAAGAGTCCTCTGTCTCGCTGTCTGCTTCTGTTTTTAAGAAGGCCGGGATATCCCCTGTAAAACACTCCCCGAGATCATGAATGATACACATGGCGACCACTTTATCAATATCAACATCCGGAAACTCATGTCTTAAAAGTAGCGCCATAAGTGATATACGCCAGCTGTGCTCCGCAACACTTTCTACGCGGCGTTTCGATGTAGTGCAGTGCCTTGTAGTATCCTTTAACCTTTCAGCAACGTGTATAATCTCTAAAAAATCCCTTGCTTTCATCCTTACATCTGATGCCTTACTACGGCATATTCGTCGTTACTCTGGTAGTACGGGCAGCCCCTGAACTTTGAGTTCATGAGGCGGACATAGTCGTCCTCGTCAAGCTGCCTTTCGCAGAAGTAATCGTCTAGCTCCTCGTCATATACGAGGTTATTACATGAATCACAGTCCATACCGGCTTTGTTATTTCCCATCTTTAATCCTTACTTATAGAGAACCTGGCCCTCCTCCACGGTTGACGCATCGAGTACGATGTGGTCATAAACCGTGAGTCCGTAGCTTGTGTTCTTCTTTACGATACAGTAGCCATTTGCGCTCTCCAGGCGCTCTATACGCTTAAATACCGTATAACCCTTATTGATGTTGTAAACGCCCTCCAGGCTCTTTGTGGTGCCGATTTCGTACCTTTCCGATGAGCCAGGACCCGGTATTACAAAGTCTCCTGCCTTTAGCTCTGACTTATTGGTGAGGTCTATGTAGCAGTAGGTGTCATCCGTGTTATATACGTCGCAGACAACAAATGCCGTGCCTGTGCCGTTTGCCGTTAAAACCTCCTTATAGAAGCCCTGGTTGCCGTTAGAGTCCTTAACCCTGTAATCTGCCGGCACCACATAGAACTGCTTGTTTGTGACCGATTTCTCGGGTATTTTGAGGCCTGATACGTCGTTTGTAATAATCTCAAAGTTTACGAACCTGTCTGATACAAACTGGATGAGGTACCTGTCGAGTGAAAGCACTCCGTAGACCCTGCCGTCAACGGCACGGATTGTCGTATAGTCGGCGACTGTTGTGATGTTTTTATCCTTAAAGGATACAGTAAGCTTATTCTTTGCGGCAAACTCCTCGACTACCTCTGTAGTCATCTCAAATACGATCTGCCACTTTTCATCGGTTACAAGCTTATATACGGGTTCGTCCTTTTCAACGAGGTCACCGGATTTTAGTCTCTTTGACTGATATGCCGAGATGTCAAACATCGAGGATGTGATGTCATCGATGCCGTACTCCTCAAAGCCGTCGATGTTATAGGATACGATTCCTGACTGCGCTGCCTTAAAGTCCTTAAAGCTTATGCCGTTTCGTTTTAAATCGTCCTGCATCGCGGTAAGTGCGTCAATGTCACTATACTCAAGGACCATCGCGTCAAGCGAGTTTTTAAAGTTATAGGAGCTACTGAAATTTACCCTGTCGGCATTCTCGCTCGATTTTTTTATGTAGTTATTTATCTCCTGGAGCTTTTTCTTATTAAGGGTACTAAGCTCACTTGCATGCTGTGCCATGTAGGCCTTTAAATTTCCTGACTCATCAACGAGGTAAACCTTATGATCCTTTGATGCCTTTCTTGTATCAGCAATGTAAAAGTTTATGTAGCCGCTTGCCTCAGAGTTTACAACAGTTTCAGTACGCAAAATAAGTCCTGTAAAGGTATGCTCCTTTACAAGACTTCCCTCCTCCACCTCGTAAAACGATATGTTCTCCTTATTGAAGAACGAATTAAGTGAAAAAAGAAAGTAGGCAGCAAGTGCTACTACCACTAACATGCCTACTATAAATTTAAATGAAATCTTAGTTTTCATATCAGAGTGCTACTGATACTAACTCCTTTGCAACCTCAGGAAGTTCTTCCTTATCCATTGAAATGCTTACAACGAAATTAACGCCGAACTTGTCTGAAAGCTTTTTGATTGTTGTGATTGCTGATGTGATGTCCTTGCACTCAAGGCCTGTAACCTTTAAGAAGCTGTCAAGAAGTACATACTCAAGGTCGTGGTCTGATGCGATGATTCCGCTAAGGAAGCTAAGGAATCCGTCTTCACCTGCAATAGGATATTCTGTAACGTCTACTAATCTGATCTTGTTAGAGAGCTCGTACATGTGCTGCTTTGACTTGTCAACGTAAACTACGTTTCCTGTAGCTGTCTTTACAGCCTCAGCTGCTCTGTCAAGTAATACTTTTGTTTTGCCTTTTCCTTTTCCACCAACGATAAGTTCTACCATGTGTGTTTCCTCCGAATTGGTTTAATGTCTTAATTATACTGTAAAGTCTTGTCTTAAACAAGTGCTTTTCTAGCTAAGTTTATCATGCCGCCATATAAATCCTCATATGTCGGGGATTTCATGACTATTGAGATGTAGCGGTTGCCCCTTTCATCTGCCTCACCTAGGCATAGGCAAAAGCCCGCTGCATTAGTGTGTCCTGTTTTACCGGCAATGTACGTTATGCCCTCTGGAAGTGAAAAATCGCCCTTATAGAAGCCGTTTCCGCATTTCCAGGTTACCTTTCTCGAGGTTCCCGCGGTTTCGTTATAAACCTCTGTCTCGTAAACCGGTGTCGAGCTAATCTCCATGAACTCGTCATGCTTTAGTGCCTCATTAAAGATGAGATACATGTCATAGACGGTTGTGTAATGGTTTTCATCTGGAAGTCCGTGCGGATTTGTAAAGTTAGTATGCGTTGCTCCAAGCTCATGTGCACGCTTTGTCATAAGCTCAGCAAACTTCTCCTCAGAGCCTGCCATATGTACCGCGATTGATGCCGCAGCGTCATTTCCGCTTGGTACCATTAACGCATAGAGAAGCTCCTTCATCTTAAGGCGGTCACCTGTCTTAAGCCCTGACATCGAGCTACCGGATACGTCGATTTTAACAGCGTCCCCAATACTAACCTCTTCCTCTAGGTTAGCACCCTCAAGAGCTAGTAAGCATGTCATGATTTTTGTGGTAGATGCCGGATAAACCCTCTCAAAAAGGTTATCACACGAAAGCACCTCCTCGCCGTTTATGTCAAAGTAGCCGTAGGCATATGCATTGACACCGCCGTCGTTCATGGTGCCAGTATTTATGACGCATAGGTCCGCCGCAAAGGGAGTCAGTCTTTCACTTAGTAGCTCCGAAGCAGGTGATGATGCCTTGTCATATGGCTTATCTAGTTCTACGTTCCCTGTACAGCCTGTAAGGGCCATAGCGAGCACGAGAACAAGTGCGATTTTCTTAATCATGCTCACGCCACTCGAGGTCACCGTTCTGAAGGGCCATGATGAGAAGCTCTGCAGTAGCGATGTTTGTACCCATCGGGATGTTGTAGGTATCGCAGAGCTTAACTACGTCATTTACGTTAGGCTCGTGCGGGTTTGGATGTGCGGGGTCCCTTAAAAAGATCACGATATCCATTTCGTCATTTGAAATCTGTGCGGCCATCTGCTGTGTTCCGCCAAGGTGTCCTGCGAGGTATTTGTGAACCCTGAGACCCGTAACCTCCTCGATAAGACGTCCTGTTGTGCCCGTTGCAAAAAGCTCGTGCTTTGCAAGGACGTTTTTGTATGCTATGCAGAAATTCTGCATGAGCTTCTTCTTTGAATCATGTGCGATTAATCCGATATTCATACTCTGTTACCCCCTATTGTTTTATCTGAAGAGAAACGTTAAGTACAAGTCCTATTCCAAGGTACAGGGCTATAAGCGATGATACACCCTTGGAAAAGAACGGAAGTGTAACGCCTGTATTCGGGAATAATCCCGTAGTAACTGCTATGTTTGTAAAAGTCTGGAACCCAATCCAGGCTGCAACACCAACACATATGCAGGTTCCACCAACATCGTTGGCCTTACCCGCTATCCATAGTATAACAACAATCAGTAAAAAATAAAGTAGTAAAATTCCAAGACAACCCCTGAAGCCAAGCTCCTCACCTATTACGGCGAAGATAAAGTCGGTCTCCTCCTCTATCAGGTAGTTGGCTCCCTTTACCGAATTGATGTCATCATTGTAAAGTCCCTTGCCGAAAAATCCGCCTGAACCTATGGCCATTATGGAGTTTTGCTGCTGTCTGTAATCATCAGAAAAGGCAGCCGGGTTAAGGAACGAAAGGATTCTCTTTTTCATGTAGTCCTTTAGGAACGGAATCTTTTCGTATTTGTCAGTTGAAAAAAGATATATGACAAGACCAACTATCGACGAAACAATTCCAGTAAAGAACGCGATGACCTTAGGGCTTAGTCCTGCTGCTATATACATAGTGATGAATATAACAAAAAGAATGATTGTTGTCGAGAGGTTTGGTTCTATGAAAATGAGAAGGGCTGGTATACCAAAAAGTATAGCCGACTTAAGCATCGTCTTAATGTCACTTAAGTAATCCTGGTTTCTGTCAAAAAACTCCGCAAATACAAGGATTAGTCCCGCCTTTGCAAACTCCGCAGGCTGGATCTGTCCGATAACCGGAAGGATAATCCATCTTGAGGCATTGTTTCTTACGGCACCGATAAGGATTACGGCTGCAAGGATTGCGATGATTCCAAGGAATATGAACTTAATAAACTTGAACATGAACCTGTAGTCGATGAAGCTGATGATGAGCGCCGCAACAAAGCCGACTATCGAGCCGATAATCTGCCTTGAGACCGTGTCATTGTTCATGTTTGTGGCGGAACGCACTACGAGGATTCCGAGTGCGTTTAATGCCACTACAAGTACTAAAAGTACAACGTAATTAAGTTTTAAGCTGTAATTTAATTTCATTTATTAACCGTCCGATACGTTTACGATACCGATGTCCCTTGCGTCGTCTGAGATAATTGACGGAAGGTCCGTTACGCCGTAGTAGAAATCATACACACGCCTAGCTAGCTTAGCCGAGTTACCTGATGAATAGCTAAACGGAATTGCCACGTTAACTGCGATTTCAGGGTTATAGTACGGTGCGTATGAGATGAAGTAACCGTGGTTACCCCTTGTCTTTACCTCCTCGGCAGTACCAGTCTTACCTGCGATTGCAACAGTGTTCCATCCGACAAACGCTGCCTTTGCGGCACCTGTTGTAACTACGGCACGAAGACCGTCGTGAACTGTTGCCCATGTGCTTGCCGCGATTTCAATCTGGTCTATTTTCTCGGCACTGAATTCCTCTATGAGACCTCCGTTTGCGTCCGTTTCCTTCTGAAGGAGTGTGAGGTTATAAAGTGTTCCGTTATTTGCAAGTGCCGTCGTGTAGCGGGCTAGCTGTACGTTATTAAACGAGTGGTTTGACTGTCCAA
>JAUNDA010000016.1 GCA_030526295.1 Eubacteriales bacterium | reverse complement strand
CAGGAAAAGAGGTTCCAGAGCCTGCGCTCTGAAACCTCTTTGTCTTCAATCTGAGATGGGGTTTCACTTCCCCATCTTTTCTTTTATTTTGGCAATTACCTCATCTACATTTTTTGTGTTGATATTAGCACCATTTTCCAGATATGTTATGATTTTTCCACCGAGTTCATTTTCAATTGAGTTTTGTTGTGAGTAAAAATCTTTGAGTTGATCAATGGTCATACTACATAAGGTTTTCATTTTGTCTTGTAATTCTTCTGGTATCTCAATATGGTAGAGTTTTACGTAAGCCTTCTGAATTTGTTCAAAAGTAATATGATTTCCATCCTCATATTCTTCAATCAATATTCCTATGGTATCTGAAATATCGTTTCTGTAGTCTCTGCGTGCCCTTAATTTCATAGCTATAAGATATACTCCTGAAACGGTTCGGATTTCCAGCGTACCGTTATTCAGGGTGTAATAGTGCTTTGAAACCTCTGAAAGAACACTGGAATATGATTCTGTCTTAAGAAAATCACTATTCATCCAATCAATTGGAAGATCATTCTTTTCAGCAAATTGCCTTATCACATCCTCGATTCCGGAAACTGTCTTAAGTATCACATCGAAATCCTGAGTAGCATCGCGAAACTTATAATTAAGCATTATACTGCCGCCACCAACAATGATTATTTCTCCGGGAATTTTACCTAATTCCTTGCGATACTCCGTTGCGAATTTTTTGATGATATCAAAAGCGTTTTCCCGAGTTATCTTTCCTTCAGACCGCGTCATATAAGTCTCCTTCAATTATGTTGTATCTGGCAAACTCATCAATTCCTGAATTAATATCCTTGTTCATAAGTGCAGAATCACCTACAAAGAATGGCTCCTCGAGTTTCATAGTGCGAACTTCGTTGTATTTATCGCATAAGGGAATATCGTATTTCTTGCTGATATAGTCCACTGTTGCAACTAGATACATCATTTTCCTAAAGTCATTATGAATACGGTAATATTCCACGTCATCGCTCTCGATAATGCCCAGAACTGTTTTCAGGTCATTTCGCTTTATCTTATGATGAAGATTATTTCGGAAGGTCTGAAAATCTTCGTTATGATAAACAATCTGATCTGGTCGATAACCCAGAGTCTTTGCAAGTTTTTCAACAGTATAGTAAGTACACGTGCCAATATCAATTTGGCCTTTGATTATTGGATACAATGTAGCGTAGGGTATCCCGCTTTTTTGCGAACATACACGGATATTCATATTTCGATTTTTTAACTCTACTTCAAAGTCCATATTTATATACCTCTATAAAGAATATTATCGGTATACCGATAATTTGTCAATACTATTTAAAAAAGCTGCCACAATTATTGCGACAGCCTTTGAAAACTACATAAATGGAAATTCAATTATTTATATGACTAAACTTAAAATTAAAGGATTTTCATTACATCCTCATACTCAGGTACGGATGAGATGCCGCCGAACTTCTCTGTTGAGAGACCTGCCGCGGTGGCTGCAAAGCGGACGATTTCCTCAATCTGGTTACGCTCGAGCTCTTCGGGAGCTGTATTCTCCTCGAGGAATCTCCAAGCTGCGCTTCCGCCGAAGATGTCGCCTGCGCCTGTTGTGTCAACTGGCTTTACTCCGCTAAGTGCCGGTACAAAGCCCTCGGTCTTAGCATTTGCAAAGTATACGCCCTTGGCACCGCATGTCACAAATACGAGCCTTGCGCCCGTCTTTTCGAGTACCATTCGTGCAGCGTCCTCGTCTGCCTTAATGCCCCAGAGGAAATCCACCTCATCATCACTAATCTTTATGATGTCAGCCTGGCCCATTGCATAGAGCATCGCATCCTTAGCCCTATCGAGACTGTCCCAGAGGGGCTTTCTAAGGTTCGGGTCGCAGGAGATGAGAGTGCCTTTTTCCTTTGCATAGGCTACGAGCTTCTTTGTGGCATCGGCTATAGGCTCATCCGTGAGGCTGAGTGTTCCGATATGGAGCACCCTGCAATCATCGAGCATGCTCAGATTAATCTCATCGAAGCTAAGCTTCGTGTCGGCGCCAGGCTTTCTTGCAAAGGAAAAGTCCCTCGCACCGTTCTCGCCGAGTGTGACAAATGCAAGTGTTGTAAAGAATCCGGGGTCCGCGATCATACCCTTTGTGCTGATTCCGACCTCATCCATGGTCTTAAGAAGGAGACGGCCGAAGGCATCGTCGCCAACCTTACCAATCATGGCTGTCTTTGCACCATACTTTGAAAGTGCTGCGAGGTAGTTAGCCGGAGCTCCGCCCGGGTGTGCTGCCATAGTAGGGTATCCGTATTCATCTGTTGAAACCGGTGAAAAGTCGATAAGGCTCTCACCGAGTGCTATAACGTCAAACATGTTTTCAGTCCTTTGCCTTTGGGTATTCGTTGCAGAGCAGTCTGTACGGAGCCTCGTCCTCCTCGATCTCAGGGAATCTGCCCATTGGTGGGTTGAAGCGGTTATCCGTATTGTCATCGTTACACTGGCTTACCTCTCCGAGAAGTACTGCACCTGTGCCCTCTTCAACTGAGAAATCGTGGTACATGAACTGCTGTACGTGAATGCTCTCGCCCGGTGTAAGTCTTATCTGTGTTCCTGCAGGAACTGTGTAGGTTCTTCCATCTGTATGTACTGTTACATCGCTTTCCATGTCGATTTCCTCATTAGGAAGTGAATTGTATACACGGATCAGCACGTTTCCGCCGCCACGGTTAATGATGTCCTCTGTCTTATACCAGTGGAAGTGGTTCGGGGCATACTGTCCCTCCTTTAAGTAGAGAAGCTTCTCTGCATAAACCTTCGGGTACTTGTCTGCCATAAGGCGGTTACCGTTTCTAATTGTAATGAGAGAAAAGCCCATCTTTTCGAAATTGCCAAGACCGTAGTCCGTGATATCCCAGCCGAGCATGCAGTCCCTTACCTCGTCCCACTCGTGACCTTTTTCCTGCCACTCCTCTGGGGTAAAGTTACAGAACGGCGGAAGGTAGCAGTGCTCCCTCTTACAAACCTCTTCAAGCTCCTTAAGAGCCTTGTTTATTTCTGATCTTTTCATGTTTATTTCCTTTCCTGCAAGTCTGTTTTTTGTTGATGGAAAACTTTATTTATTATTCTGATTTAATATACCGATATTTATACCGTCATTTAAACCGACATTATACCGTCAAATTTAGTCCATAGGTACGGGCAAACACCCGAATCCCTGCATATGAAAAATTATATAGGTAGATTCTCTGACCGTCAACGGTCATGTTTGGCCACAAAGTGACCATTTTTTTGCGCACAGGTTACGAAAAGCACCTACAGTTGCTTATTGGAAAAAACCAACGGAAAACGCCCAAATACCAATAAAAACAGGGTCTTTACACGCTTTCCGTCACAATATATTAAGAAGTGCGAAATTGATATTTAATCTTAAATTTGATATGATTCAAGTGACTTATTTAGGGTTTATCTTAGTTTTTAACTAAGAAAGGAGAAAGAATGACAAAACGAAGATTATTAAGCATTTTACTTGTACTTGCCATGGTATTCTCACTTGCAGCCTGCAAGAAGGAGGAGACAAAGGTCGAGACAGAGGCGGCAACAACAGCAGCTGTGGCTGAGACCACAAAGGCTCCTGAAACAACAGCAGCTCCTGAGGAGACAAAGCCAGAGGTTAAGGAACCGCTCGAGATGATTCATCCGGAAATCGACCAGTTAAACGTCTATGAGACTGCAAAGGCAAAGGACAAGGAAGCCTATGTGGCTTATGGCATCACATGCCAGACAGTTTCACTCGATGATGACGAGGCTGAGCAGTATCCTGAGCTTAATAAGGCTCTTGAGGAGGCAACCGAGGCACGCAGAAAGTATGCAAAGGATACACTTGTTGACCTTAAGGCACAGGCAGCAGATATTGCTGAGTACAGAAACGAAGAGGATTACTATGATTACCTCTCATCTGATTTTTCAGAGTACATTCTCCGTTCTGACAACAGGGTTCTGAGTATCCACACAAGCTACACGGACTACTGGGGCGGTGCACACGGCTACTACTTTGATTTTGGTACAGCCTATGACGTTAAGACAGGCGAGGAAATCGAGCTTATCGATGTAGTAGCAGACCAGGAGGGCTTCAAGGCAGCAGTTAAGGCCGAGATCGAGGATTATTACGACAAGGAGTACCACGAGTATATCGATTTCGAGACAGCCATGGCATTTATTGACGGCTTCTTCGGCGAGGGTGACTATGCCGGAAAGTCAATCGACATGGGATGGACACTCGGCTACAACGGTGTAACGGTTTATTTCTATCCGTACTCACTCGGTGCATATGCTATGGGTCAGCCGACAGCAACAGTTACATTCGCAGAGTATCCTGGAGTGCTCAATGAGGAGTATGCAGAGATTCCTGCAAACTATATTTCCCAGATTGAGAGATGGGTTCCGCAGTACTATGACATCGACGGTGACGGCAAGAACGAGGAAATCACAGCCTATGTTGATATTGAGAACTACGAGGACTATGATGCCTACACAGACATGTGCATCGTAATCGATGGCAAGGAGAACCACTTCGGTACATATACCTTCGAGAACTATGAGCTTTACCTCTGTGTGATCGGAAAGAAGTCATACATTTACCTTAATAACCGTGCCGAGAATGATTACAGATACTTAAGAATCTATGAGATCACAGACGGTAGGGTAACGGAAACCGGTATGTACCAGGGCTATCCCGCATCACTTGGCTATGCTGCAGGCGAGATGGAAATCGATAACGAGGTAGTTGATTATTACATTGACTATCACGCAGCCTTCGTTGATCCGGACTACATGCTGCTTTCTTCAAGACTTGACGCTCTTGGAACATATGATGCGTTAAGATTCTGCAAGGTTGGTGCAGACGGCATTCCGACAGGCGGAGAGTTATACTTCCCGGTATCTGACATCACACTTACTGTTAAGAAGACCTTCGAGCTTACAACAAGTGACGAAAAGGGTACCGACACAGGTGAGCCTTATCCGGTAAATCCTGGCGAGACACTTACAATCTTCGCTACAAACGGCGAGGACAAGATTATCCTTCAGGCAGAAAACGGAGACTTCTTACTTGGCTACATCAACCGTGAGGAGTGGCCATACAGGATTAACTACTATCCTGAGGACGAGGTTCTCGACGGCATCGTATACGCAGGCTGAAGCCAGCACGTATGCATGGCCCATGACGGCATTCACCTGTTAGATAAATATGCGTCAGGCGTTCATCCGTCATACATGTCTTATACTGGCAGGGCACCTAAGCACATGCACCAGACTAACCCGGGACAACACAACAAAATACAGATTCAATCAGCGGACGCTTCTTAAAGGGGCGTCCGTTTTTAATGGCGTATTTCCAATCTTACAGCCTGGTTGCAGGATTTCTGACCGAAAACAGAATTTTATAATAAAAAATTATCAGGTTAACCAAAATTTAAACATTCGTTAGAAAAACGTAGACTTAAAGTTATCGGGATGTCAGTTTCATGTTGTATATTGTATCCGCGCCACAAATTGGCTTTGGCAAATGTATAGGGCATAAATCAGGCCGGGTTTAGACCTGAGAAATGGTGAATCCTGGAAAGCACGGGAAACCCAGAAAACCCAAGAAGCCCAGAAAGCCCGAGCAGCCGGGCAGTGGCATTAAAAGTAGATTTATCAAAAACCGGACATTGAAAGCTTTAAGATAAAGGCGTATGGCACCGGAACACAAATTAGGGTGAGTTTAAAGGCGTTACGAATCACGCCGCAAGTAAAACACACCGAACACAATTAAGAAAGAAAAGGAAAATTACGAAATGAAGAATTTTAAAAGATTTGCAGCACTTTTTGTTATCGGAGCTCTCGCATTCTCACTTGCAGCATGCGGCAAGGGTAACACAGGAAACAATACAGAGACAGAGGCAGCCACAGAGGCATCAAAGGATGTAACTCCTGAGGTAGGCGCTGACACAATGGGCGGCAAGCTCTGGAACGCATTCCTTGAGGCAGCAGCTGAGGACGGCGCTACAGCAGAGTCAGTTGCAAACAAGCTTTCTACAAACGAAGTAATTCTCTTCATGCCTATGGTAATGGAGGCAGAGGAGGGACTTCTCGCAGGCTTTGACAACGCAGAGATCAAGGGCTTTAAGTCAGGCTACATGTTCGCCCCGATGATTAGTTCAATCGCATTCGTTAACTACGTATTTGAGCTTGAGGATGGAGCTGACGCAGCTGCCTTCATCAAGACTCTTACTGACAATGCAAACCCTGCCTGGAACGTATGTGTACAGGCAGACCAGACAGTTGCAGGCTCAAAGGGCAACCTCGTATTCTTCGCTATGTGCCCTGAGAACCTCGAATAATTTAAGACACTCCCGCAAGAGTTTAATACAGATTCTAATTACAACGGCACACAGACCATACCATACATAAACGCGTGCCGTCCAAAAATAATGGCGCTCTCATTGAAAGAGCAGACTAACCATAGAAAATGCTCTCATAGAAGGGCAAAATTAAACATAACATTTACAGTATAAATAACCTCTTTGTTTGTAACGGCAGAGAGGTTATAATATTGAAGTGACATCTATCACTATTTTTACTTTGATAGTGAGGAAAATTGGCAGGCATCCTTGCTACTAAACTATTGTTGACGGGCTTATGGAAAACTACCTTGAGCATCGGTGCTGGCATAATTAAGAAAGAAAGGGGGATTAAATATGCTTTTTTCAAGTATCGGCTTTTTATATTATTTTCTGCCGGTAACGCTTTTTGTGTATTTTATCGTCCCCTTTAAGCTAAAAAACCTCGTGCTCCTTATTGCGAGCCTTGCGTTCTATTTTTACGGTGAGCCCGTTTATACATTTCTCATGCTCGGAACATCGCTTTCAGCCTACATCCACGGCCTGCTCATTGACAGGTTTAGGGGTACCAAGTGGTCACGCGTGTTCCTGTGCTCATCGGTTATCATAAGCGTACTCGTGCTCGGCTTCTTTAAGTATTCTGACTTCTTTGTTTCAAACCTCAATAACATCTTTGGAAGCAAGCTCCGTCTCCTTGGCCTTGCGCTTCCTATAGGAATCTCGTTCTATACCTTCCAGACGCTAAGCTACACTATTGATGTATACCGCGGTGATGCAAAGGTGCAGAAGAATTTCATATCACTTGCCACATATGTGGCACTTTTCCCACAGCTTATCGCGGGCCCGATTGTCAGGTACACGGTTGTTGAGGAGGAGCTTTCATCACGAACACACAGCTTCGGGAATTTCTCCTATGGTGTGACACGCTTTGCCATCGGTCTTGGTAAAAAGGTGCTGATAGCCGATACGCTCGGCGCACTTGCAACAAGCCTTCATGCCATGACCCAGCAGACTGTCGGCGGCATGTGGATCTATGCCATAGCCGTTTCGCTCCAGATTTACTTTGATTTCTCGGGCTATTCCGACATGGCAATAGGCCTTGGAAGAATCTTCGGCTTTAAGTTCCTTGAGAATTTCAACTATCCGTTCATATCGACAACGGTAGCTGAGTTCTGGCGCAGGTGGCACATTTCACTTGGCTCATGGTTCAGGGACTATGTCTACATCCCGCTTGGCGGAAACCGCGTTTCGCTCCCGCGATGGGGCTTTAACATCCTCGCCGTATGGTTCCTCACAGGTTTCTGGCACGGAGCCGACTGGAATTTCATCGTTTGGGGCCTCTACTTTGCGGTATTCCTCATATGCGAGAAGTTCTTCCTCGGAGCGTTCTTTAAGAAGCTTCCGACGGTTTTCTCACGCATCTACCTGGTAGTCGTAATCCTCATTAGCTTCGTCATTTTCAATGGCAATGGCATGAACGGCGTCATCACCGACCTCGCCGCACTCTTTGGTATTGGCAGGGTTAGTGCACCGGCTATGGCTTCGGCTTCAGCCGGCATGGCAGCACGTACACTTGGGGCCGCTTCAGTTACGGCCGCAGGCATGGCTTCCGAGGCTGTGGGAGCATTAACCTCAGTAGCTCAGGCTACAACGGCAGCAGCTGCGTCCATCGCATCAGCAACCGCAACTACCACCGCCACTGCAACCGCATTTGCATCAACAATGGCCCTCCCGTTATGGAGCGCCGAAACCTCGTATTACCTGAGTGGCTACATTTTAATCCTCGTGGTGGCAATCATCGGAGCAACACCGCTTTGCAAAAATACGATTCTCAAGATTAAAGAAAATGAAAAGGCTGCACGAATCATTAACATTCTCGAGCCGGTTTTCGTTTTAATGATACTTATGCTCGCAACAGCATATTTCGTGGACGGCTCCTTTAGTCCGTTCCTGTATTTCCGCTTCTAAAACTGTTTTGTATGATTCTGTACTAAATACAGTAAACTGAAGCTATTGTGGATAGTGGCTAGCCTTTTTAGAGAGAATGTTGAAAGGCGATGCAAAACCACAGCAAACAACGAATAAGAAATTAAAGAGTAAATAATAAAGATGAGAGATAACATCCGCGACAAGTTCATAACGATTCTTTTCTGCGTCATCATTGGCGCGTTCCTTGTCGTGGGTTCATACCGTCTCGTTAACCCGGTAAAGACAAGTGAGGCAGAGCGAAGACCACTAGCACAGCTTCCGTCAAATGTCACATGGGAGAGTATCATTGACAGAAGCGCAATCGAAAAGACGGAGTCGGCTCTCACGGACCAGTTCCCGATGCGCGAATTCTTCCGTACCCTTAAGGCCGAGTTCAAGATCCATGTGCTTGGCGCTAAGGAAAACAACCGGATAGCAGTAGAGGACGGCTACTATGCAAAGATTGAAAGCGCGTTTGATGACAGGCTCACCGATTATTCCATCGGAAGGCTTGTATATATCTATGAGAAGTACCTAAAGGATAACGGCGGCGAAAAGTTTGTCTCGCTCATCCCCGACAAGAACTACTTCTTTGCTCGTGACTATGGCTATCCGGGCCCTGATTATGATAATCTTCGGGATAAGGTGCAAGCAGCGCTTCCAGGCATGACGTACATTGACATCTTTGATACGCTCGAGCTTAGTGACTACTACCGCACCGATACGCACTGGAGCCAGCCTGAACTTGCTGAGACCGTGCAACGCCTCATTATGATGATGAACCCCGAGCTTGTGGCTTCATCAGAGGCACACGTGACCGAATACACCGAGCACCGCCTCGAGGGCTTTGACGGCGTTTACAAGGGGCAGATTTCACTTATCACAAAGCCTGATACGCTCGTTTACCTTACAGACCCCGTAATTGACGGATGCACGGTTTACGATTATGAAACCGGCAAGACCTCGGGCATATATAACCCTGAGCTTTTTGAGAGGGCAGACCAGTACGATGTCTTCCTCGCAGGCACCAGGGCGCTTCTTCGCATTGACAACCCGAATGCCGGGGCGGACAAGGAGCTTATCCTTTTCCGCGACTCGTTTGGCTCAAGCATCGCGCCGCTCATGGTAGACGGCTATAAGAGCATCTACCTCGTAGACATCCGCTACATCTCCCCCGACTACCTCGGCGAGTTCATTGACTTTAGCGGAAAGGATGTGCTCTTCCTCTACAGCGCGATGATCCTCAACCAGAAGGCATTTAAATAAAGGACGCTTATCTCGTAACAACATTGAGATGTTAACAATAACGAGCTGTTAGATGGGAGTTGGGACATCAAGCGGCTATCTTTGTTATTCAGTAGCCATAATTCTCTTATCTATGGCCCAGTTAATTCATACAAAACGACATGCGAAAAAGACGGCTTTGATGCCGTCTTTTTTTGAAGTCTTGAAATTTTTCAAAAATAATATACTAAACCTATTGACATAGTAGGTATAAGGGTGTATATTAGCACCATCAAGATTGAACAGTGCTTCAGAAAGGCACTTTAGAATAAGAAAGGAACATTACCATGTCTAACATTTATACATCAGCAGATCAGCTTATCGGAAGAACACCATTACTTGAACTCTCACACATCGAGAAGGAATTCGGCCTTAAGGCTAAGGTTGTAGCAAAGCTTGAGTACTTTAACCCGGCAGGAAGCGTTAAGGATCGTGTAGCAAAGTCTATCCTTGATGACGCAGAGGCAAGCGGAAAGCTTAAGCCAGGCGCAACAATCATCGAGCCTACATCAGGAAATACAGGAATCGGCCTTGCATCAGTTGCAGCAGCAAGAGGATATAAGCTTATCATCACAATGCCTGAGACAATGAGCGTTGAGCGTCGTCAGCTTATCAAGGCATATGGCGCAGAGATCGTTCTTACAGAGGGCGCAAAGGGAATGAAGGGTGCCATCGCAAAGGCAGAGGAAATCGCAGCAGAGACACCTAACAGCTTCATCGCAGGCCAGTTCGTTAACCCGGCTAACCCGAAGGCACACATCTCTACAACAGGTCCTGAGATTTGGGAGGATACAGACGGAAACGTTGACATCTTCGTAGCAGGCGTAGGCACAGGCGGAACAGTAACAGGTGTTGGTGAGTACCTCAAGTCACAGAACAAGGACGTTAAGGTAGTTGCAGTTGAGCCGGCATCATCAGCAGTTCTTTCAACAGGCGTAGCTGGTGCACATAAGATTCAGGGTATCGGCGCAGGCTTCGTTCCGGACGTACTCAACACAAAGATCTACGACGAGATTATCACAGTTGAAAACGAAGATGCATTCGCAACAGGCAAGCTCATTGGCCGCAAGGAAGGCGTTCTCGTAGGTATCTCATCAGGTGCTGCAACATGGGCAGCAATCGAGCTTGCAAAGCGTCCTGAGAACGAGGGCAAGACAATCGTTGTTCTCCTTCCGGATACAGGCGACAGATATCTTTCAACTCCGCTCTTCGCAGACTAAAGCAGACTGGTCAAACTAGACAGATTTGGCAGATTACGAAGACTAGTCAGTCTACAAAGACAAAATAGAAATTGAATTAACATTTTACAATAACCATTATTCGATAACCATAATCATTATTCAGTTATCAGTAAACTATTATTAGCAAACCATTATTATTAAACCTTTATCCATAAACATATAACCCGAAACATTCGACTAGACCACGACTAACCCCCGTGGTTTAGTCGATTTTTACGAAATAGGGAGAATAAACGAATGAAACTAGCACTTTCTCAGATGAGTATGTCTGAGAGTATTGATGAGAATATTAATAAGAGCATTGACGCATTAAGGGAGGCGGCTGCAAACGGTGCCAATCTTATCCTGTACCCGGAGATTCAGCTTACGCCGTTTTTTCCGCAGTATGAGAGGCTTGATGTCTCTAGCTATGCCATGTCCATAGACCACCCGTTCATAAAGATGCTTCAGGCAGAGTGCGCGGCAAATCACATCATGGCGGCCCCGAACATATATCTTCTTGAGAATGGTCACACATATGATGCGACAATTCTTATTGACCAGAATGGCCAGATCCTCGGCACCCAGAAAATGGTGCATATCGCGGAGGCTCCGTGCTTTTTCGAGCAGGATTATTACACGCCTTCGGATGACGGCTTCCATGTTTTTGAGACCGCTTATGGCAATATAGGTATCGTTGTCTGCTTTGATAGGCATTATCCTGAGAGTATCCGCACCGAGGCACTGATGGGTGCTGACCTTATACTTATTCCTACGGCTAACACAACCGCGGAGCCCTCTGATATGTTTGAGTGGGAGCTTAGGGTTCAGGCCTTCCAGAGCAGGGTGGCAGTAGCCATGTGTAACCGTGTTGGACTGGAGGGGGAGATGAACTTCTCCGGTGAATCAATAGTGGTCGCTGCGGATGGCTCAGTCATTGCCCGAGGGGCGTCAGCTGCTGCTTCAAGTAACTCGGGTATTGAAAACATCTCATCAGCAAATGCAGGTGGCGATATTGCCAGTTCCGCCGAGAAGATTCTTTATGCAGAACAGATTCTCTATGCGGATATCGACCTGTCCAAGGTGCGTCCATACCGTGATGCGGGTGTCTACACCAGCCTTCGCAGGCCCGATTTATATCTTTGATTCGACCTGGTTGTATCAGATTGTAGCAGAAAAGTTGACTACTCACTTAACTATCACCAGAGGGTGCATGAGTCCCGGCATATGAGCTGAGAAGAGACTGCTAATTCATCTTGTTTAGTAGGAAATTAAAATGAGATGCCCTATTTTTTGGCGGACTTCAGCGCATTTGGAAAAAGGATTAATGTTAGATGTCCATTTTTTGGGAAGGAGTCAGCGCGTTTTGCCGGTTTTCCAAAGTGAGATGCCCATTTTTTGAGGCTTTTTCGGGAAGAAATAAAGAACCCCCAATTTGAGATTAAATTCAAATTTCAGAATTTAATTACAGATTGGGGGTTTTCTAATATAAGATGTTCTGGTTTACATAAGATTTAATCTAGGATTCGGATTTTTCTCCTGCAAGATGCTTTGACTAACAAAAACGTTAATCTGGCATTGGCGTTTTTACAATCTACGATGCATTTTCGAAAAAAACGCAACATCTCAAAAATTACTATCGGCCATGTGGGATGAAAAAGGAAACTTATACATCGAAGTCTGGCTTATTTTCATCACATTCTTTATTAGGCTTCATCACATTCTTATGTAGTGCCGCCATGCAGAGACCATAATCTCAGGAATATTTGCGTATATTTAAGCCCACGGATCCTCGTTTGCGGGTATCCTGATGTCTGAGAGACACTGGAGCTCTGTGTAGAACCACTCGCCTGTTGATGGCTTCTTTCTGAGCTTAATGCCACGAGGATTGTCAGCGCCTGCGCTTGTCACATACATTGTGGCATAGTTCTCATCAGTGTATGAGTATGGGTTGTCCGAAACGGTAATCGCATATGGCTTTGTTGGCACATATCCGTTCTGAACAGTTGCACCCTCAAAGTAGGAGCGGATCTTGTACTGCTTGCCTACGAGCCTGTCCTGGTAGAACTGCTTCTCATAGGTGCTTACTGTGTCGGGACCCTTGAGAAAATCGAGCATCTCAAAGCAGGCTTCCTTGTTTTCCTCATATTTCATCATTGCAAGAAGTGCAAGGGCTGCTGTCTTAAACGGGCTCTGAAGGTCTGCCTCGGGAAGTCTCTTAAGATCATCCACGCTTCCGGGTACAGATGCAAATGTAAATCTCTGGCTACTCATTTCTACTCCTCCTTTTATTGTCTCGGATTCTTATTTTACGAATACTGCTACGGTTTATCATAGCAGTATTCGATTACATTTAGTTGTCACACGAACTGTCTGTGTATTACGGGCGAAATTTCACACAGTATTCCACGCCCGCCCAAATAGTATTCACATCTTTAGAATGCCTGATCCCAGTCAATCTTGTTTTTATTATTCTGGCTGTTTTCGTACTCTGTGTACCAGTCGTCCTCGGTGTTTCCGCCTGAGCCGCCGTATCCGCTGTCATCCTGGTTCCAGTTGATGTCACTATCGTTAGATACCGAAGCTGCGCCTGGCTCATAGTTAATTCCCGAGAAATTGAGCGATGCCTTTACGACTCCGTAGAGGGTTCCTGATACCGATCCTGCCATCTCAATGTATTCCCTACTCTGAGAGTATTTATAGTTGAGGGTTCCCTTAAGGTTCTGTCCGTTTTCGTCCTTGATGGTGATCTTCATCTCGCCCGTGTTATCGTTGTAGGTGAAGTCTCCGAAGAGGTCTTCGGACGGCGTTGAGAAACGGCCTGTTCCTGTGCCTGTCTTTTTAACAACGAAGGTCTCGTCGTATACGTTATTGGTATTTACATCCATAATTCCGCCAAGACCGTTTGAATCAAGCACATCCGTGAGCCAGCCGGCCATCTCAACAGCGCCTACTTCGACAGCACCATTGTATGTTCCGACAATTTCCTCAAGCGTCGGGAACTCGCTTTCCTCGAACGTGATGTAGGTGTTCGGGAAGGTGATGTTCATCTTTACCGCCTGGTAATTATCCTTGCTCTTATAGATGTCAATGTACTTAGGCATGCCGGCCATCATGTACATGTACTTTGTGCATGTGATGGTATAGTTGTTGTCCTCCGTGAACTTCCACATGTCCTTGTCAAACCTGAACTGTCTCATGTAAATCGGGAAGTTCTTTTCTGGTGCAGTAAACTTGGTCTTTCCAACAGCACCGAGTGCCAGCTTGTTATTCGGGGCCCTGTCAACGAGCTGGAAGGTTACTGTTTCGTTAAGGTCGTGCTCCAGTGCAACGGCACTCTGAAGTGCGAGTGTGAGCATCTGGTTTGTTGCCTTCTTAGCATATTCCTGAACGAGAGGGCTGAGCCATCCTACGAGGTCTCTCTTAAAATATGCAGTGTATTCCTCGCGTTCTGACTGGGTTGGCTTCTTGTATTTTGACTCGAGCGAGTCAAGTGATACCCTGCCTGCCTTTCCTTCCTTAAGGTAGCGGTAGTAAACGTCACTACCTGCATCCTCGAGCTTCCAGAATGCTGTGCAGTATGCATCGATAAGGTTTTCGATGGCCGGAAGGAACTTTTCGGGGCTATTCTCATATTTCTTGAAGAGATAGTCAAATGCCATCATCCACTGTCCGTAATCTGCTTCGCTGACCCTGAGAGAAAGCTCGTCTGCCATCCAAAGCTGGCTTACCTTTTCGTATTCCGTCTTGCCATACTTAACGCCGATCTGATTTGTCGACGTGTGGTATGTGAGGTAGTTGGCGGTAAAGTAACGGTAGCCGAAGTCTGTCTCGTTGGCACCGCCCATAAGGCTTGCACTCGAGATGTAGCTTGTTGTCAGGCCGTATGTAAAGAGGCTAAGGGCAATGGCACTGCATACCGTTGCTGTTGTGCCGCCTGCCACAGTTCCCGTGATGCTTACTGCCATCGACATGATGTCTGTACTGTTATTTTTTAGTACCTCTAAAATTGAATCGGATTCTGACATCTGGACGATGATTTTGCCGATTGTGAGCACGTTACCGAGTATGCCAATCTTCTGTGTAAGCGAGCCAAAAACAGACGTTCCGCTTGCAAGGTCTGCAGCATCAAGTATCGTAGTTCCGAATGTGTTCGTATTGTTAAAGGTGTCGATTGCCGACTGGACGCCCCTTGTGCCCGTGACGTCTGTGCTAAGAGCGTTAACATTTATCTTTCTGCTCCTAAGGTCATAAGCGAGTGCCGCATAGTCGAGCTCACACTGAGTAAGGAGTGTCATCCTGCTGTCACGCGGCTTGTAAATCGGGCTGTTGGCAGCTGCCTCTACCTCAGAGCCTCCCTTTTCGACCATCTCTTTAAATACCGCAAATGTCGAGAAGTGGTCTGTCCAGAAAACAGCCTCACCGGTCTTCGTTACCTCTGACCATATGATTTCCCACTGCTTTGTTGCTTCGTTATAGTACTGGACGAATACATTGTCGCCCCATGACTTGTCATATGGGAGCTTGATTTCAACGAGAAGAGGGAACTTATTGCTGTCGCCCATGTCGAAATCATAGAGCTCAGCCTCAAACTCATCATCTGACTTTGTTCCCATCGAGATGACATTAAGCTGCTCTTCGCCTACGAGGTTACCCGTACCAAAGTCTACGGATACACCGCTTTCAAGCTTGACGCTCGGGTTCTCGATACTAACATCTGCGGTCTCGGGCTTAATCTTGTAATCCTTGTTTGAAGGCTTGATGGACGAAAGTCCCTTAACATCGGCGGTGGTCTCCTTTTCACTGCCCTTTATGTTCTTCCAAAATTCTGGCTTAAAGAAGCCCGGCTTAAAGAGGCCTGTAAACAGTAAGCAGGCTACAAGAAGTATGGCAATGATCGCAGGAAGAGGTGATTTTTTCCTGCGTGATGGTTTCTGTATGCCCTGGCTTTTCTTGGTTCCGGGATTCCTTTTTGTACTTGGGTATGCTGTATTTGATGTGCCTGAATAAGCAGGCTGTGCCTGTTCCTGATATGGTCTAGCCGATGACTGCCCTGGCGTAGAGTAAGCCGCACCCTGTGGGGCACCTGTCTGAGACTGGTTTTGATATGTACCTGCTGGTTGCTGCGTTGAGTATGCACTGGCTGTATTTGCCTGGGCATTGTTTGTATACTGCTGTGCAGGCCTTTGTCCTATGTTAGAAGACGAAGCTCCCATAGAAGGGCCTGTGGTTGCTCCCTGCGGGTGTCTAAAGCCACAGTGCCTACAGAATTTCGCATTTTCGTTAAGTGGTGCGCCGCACTGCGGGCAGGACGTTACTGGGGCCGGTGCTGGTGCATAGGCAGTATTATTAGAAGCGCCTGAAGCGGCACCGTTATTACTTGGCATCGTAAACATGGTTCCGCAGCCTGGGCAGAACTTTGCATTGGAAGATACTTCCTTACCGCACTTGCGGCAGAATTTTTTGTTCTCAGCCATTTTTTTAATTCCTTTATTTTAAACGGGTGAACAATCGGGATTACCTTAGCCTTTTAAAGGTGTATTCTGTCGCATATGTAAGTGTAAATTTTCACCTTTAGCCTTGTGTTCATTATACACATACGTGACACAAGGGGCAATAAAGTTTGCCGTATTGGGGTGCTTAAAACAGTATAGAGCAATTTTTGTTTCAATATTGGAGTTTTATTAAATCTGTATTTTGGTTGGCTGAATAAAGTAATTAGTTTTTAATTATCGTTATTTTGAAACATTTATGTGTTTATGCATTTTTATTAATGAGCCAGAATCCACCACTTTTTCAATGGAGCCCGAATCGGCTATTCGTCAATAATTCTCAAAAGAAATCCGCCGTACCGGTTGGTACGACGGATATAGGCACATTTATTTAGTTTGCCATTACTTTAAATCCTTTAAATTTACCTGCTTGATGTCAACCTCTGAATCAGGAGTTGAGGTGATGAGGACACCACCGCGGTCCATGTTGTCAACAACCGGCTTAAGCATTGTGTAAATATTTGTGATTGACGGATATGCGATATAGTCAATCGGGAGACCGAAGGTGAGTCGAACACCCTTATACTCCATACAGATGGTGTTGAGGTGGTCGTGTCCTACGAAGGTTGCCTTAGTTGAGCCAAGCTCCACGATCTTTCCAAAGAGCTTTGACGGATCGTCAGGATTTCCAAGGCAGTTCTTTGCCATGTAGTCCTTCATTGAACCAAAGTGAACCTTGACCTCGTCGCTTCCTGCCTGAAGCTTGGTCCATGCCTCAAGGTATCCGTCCTCAGGAATGTGGTAGAAGACAAGTGATGAAACCGTCTTTCCCTCCTGGGCATTAAGGCGCTTAATCTGCTGCTCATACCACTCAACCTGGTCGTCGTGGATGTAGTCGTAGCTGATTGTTCCCTCGCCTGTGTATGAGTTAGAGTCGATGAGGACGAGTGCCTGGTTAAGAGTGCCGTCTGTGTTATAAACCTCGATAATCTGGTTGTTCCTGCCGTAAATGTCAGGCTGCTTGTACGGATAGAGGAGGTTCTCTGAAGTCTTCCATGAGAGGTCAATGAACATGTCACAGATTTCCTCGATTGTGTAAACGGCTACCGGCTCGTTGTCGTGGTTTCCGAATGTAAATGCCCACGGAACGTTCATGTTTCTCATAATCTGTGCAAACTCGAGGATTGCAGTCTTGTTGTTGTAGGTTCCCGAGCTGTGTCCAACCGGATATGCGAGGTCACCCGTTACGATTACGAGGTCCGGGTCTGCCTCACTTACTACCTTTACGATGGCTTCAACAGCCTTAAGGTCAGCCTTACGCGAGAAGATGCTTCCTCCGATGTGAACGTCAGTAAGCTGCAGAACCTTGAAATCATCGTCTGTCATATGGATTTCATAGACACCATCCTCGTCACGGTATGTGATCGGAAGGTTGGTTTCCCTGATCTTTGGAACGCTGTTAATTGCTTCCTCGAGGCAGAAGGTCTGTGAACGGACATATGATTTTCCGACAACGAGTGCGATAAAGAAAAGCACTGCGATTACGGCACCGAATATGTCAAGTCCGTTGTTCTTAGCTCCATCCATCTTCTTACGGATGGTGAAGGAGTAAATTGCAGTTAGGATTACGTAGATGCATGCAAGCGGCACAAATGTGTCGTATACGAAATACTCGCCGCGTGTGAATCCAAAGAACCAGTAAACACCCCAGATGAGCATGCTCACGATAAGCTGCCCAATAAAGAAGGTTCTGTACTGCTTTTTCTCACTTGGTGTGCATGTGACCTTGAGAAGGAGCATTTCCGTATACATGCAGAAGAATGCCGGCATGAGTACATAGTTTGTCCAGTCTGGAAGGAGTTTTCTTATTCTCAGCTTAATGAGATAAACGATAAGAATTACGATGAGACATAGAAGGTTTGTTACCCTCTTTTTGGCGGTTCCCTTAAAGCTTTCATGCTTTGGTTCAAAGTGCTTATCCTTAAGGAACCTGAGAGTGAACCATGTTGCAGCGATGCAAAGCACTGCCATAATAGGTACACGGTAGATGTTCGCACGGTGAAAATATGCATTTACAACCGAGCCGATGAACAGGGAGTTAATGAGTGCATTGAGGTAAATGATACCCCGGATTTTTAGCTTTTCCATAATAATGCTCCTATGTGTGACACGGCCTCATGGAAAAATCCACGAGCCTTCCGCCTAAGTGTTACCGCAGGGGCCTTCGTCCCCGCCTTCATCCCGTCATTACTGCCAGTATCTTAGTTTCATTATAAGCATTCGCCGACCTCAAATCAATAAGATAAAGTTGCGAGTCTGGATAATTGGAAAAACAGAATTATGTTTTAACAGTTCCTGCAATCTGAGTTTTATATAGGTAGATTCCATAGGCAATCAGGATAACCACCTGTACAGCGCCCAAAAAGGTATTTGCTGTCTGTGAAAGCTCTCCGCTCATAAAGGAGCAGAAATCGTGAAGGGAGTGAAGCAGGATGCAGGGGATGAGACTCTTTCCGATAACGAAAACGTATGCGATAACGGTACCATAGAAAAACGCAAAGCAAATCTGAAGCATTGTTTCAAATAAGCCGGCCCCACCTGCTACATTCATCATGTGGCTGACTCCAAACAGGATGGCGGATACCATCACCGCGCGGTTAATTCCTTTCTTTAGCCACATGTTACAAATCAGGCCGCGGAAATATGTTTCCTCGGCTACGCCTATTGCCAGTGTGAAAAAGAGATATGCAAGTACAAGGGAAAGGCCCTCGCCAAGTTCGATTCCTGCTACAAAATGAGAGAAGCAGATGATTAATAGAGGCACAAAGTATAGCATTTTCCCTGCCGCACCCTTCTCCGCTTTTGTAAATCCAAGGCTCCTTAGTTCCCTGTGATTAATGTAATAAACCAGGATTGCCACTATTGCCGATGCCCAGATGACAGCGCCGCGGATTAGAGCGGACGGCACTCCGTCTATCTGCCCAATCACCACAATCGCTCCCTGAACAAACATAAACAGGAGGAGCACAAACCATACACCTATAGTTTTTAATACTAATCTATCTTTCTTTTCCATATGGTTTTTAATTAATATGCATCATTATTAAGAAAACAAAGTTGCTTTGAAACTTACTGGAATTCCGCTGTCGTAGATGGCTTTCATAACCTTATACATTAATTTTTCTTCTGCTGAAATACCCATGCAACAGAAATTGATTCATTTCGCTTAGATGATATCGAGCTGCACCGGTGTGAGGAAAAGGCGGCACGCCTCTTCCTGCGACTTATTCTGGCCGAGTACCCACATGAGCTTTGTGACTACGGCCTCTGGTGTCATATCACCTGCATCGATTACTCCCGGAAGTCTGCCTGCTGCACGGCCCACTTCATATATTGAAAGGTCGCTTCCCTCATTCTGTACCTGTGTAGAGAAGACGGTGAGGTGTCCTGCATTTGCCCAGCGCTCGAGTCCCTCGATGAGGCTTGGCTCGATGGTTGGAAGACCGCCCACGCCAAAGCCCTCGATAATCAGTCCGTCGTAGTGGGAGATAAGATAATCAAAGAAATCACCCTTCATTCCGGGAAGAAGCCTCAGCACGAAGATTCTCGGATTAAGGCTTGTGTTGAAGCTTGGAGCCTCCTTAAAGGATGGCTTTGGGAGGAACGGCACAAGCTTCATGTCACGGAAAACCGCAGTTTCCGGATAGTTGATGCTCTCAAAGGCATTGTAGCTCTTGCTTCTTACCTTTCTCGCGCGAGTTCCGAGGATGACATCGGTGTCAAACACAATCTGAACTCCCCATGCAGCATCTGAGCATGCAAAAAGAAAGGCCCTGTAGAGATTGTTGCGCGCATCCGTATCGCGGTAGGCAATCGACTTCTGACTGCCTGTAAGGACAACAGGCTTCTGGGAGTTACGGATCATATAGCTTAATGCTGCAGCCGTATAAGCCATGGTGTCGGTTCCGTGTGTGATTACAAAGCCGTCATAATCCCAGTAGAATTTCTTTATGCACTCGGCAATACCAATCCACTGCTCGGGACTCATGTTTGTCGAGTCGAGATTATAAAGCGGATATGTGTCAACATCACATAATTCCTTTAGCTCCGGAACAGCAGACAAAAGCTCGCTCGAGCCAATGGCTGGAGCCAGTCCGTTAAGTCCCTGTACCGATGCGATTGTGCCACCTGTTGTAATTAAAAGAATTTTTTTCATAATTAACCCCAATTTAAATGAAGAGTCCTTTTGTTTTCAGCACAGTCAGTAAGATAAAGATTAATCAGTGTCTGATAAGGAATACCGGTATTATCTGACTGTCCTTTAAAGTAATCAATGGTTGCGCTGTCGATGTTAATTGTAATTTGACGCTTTAACTTTTTTGCATATGGATTTTTGCGTGGATTTAAATTTTTGATATCATATTCTTCTCTCATATTAATTACCTTCCATGTAAATTAACTGTTCGGTTTTTGTTGCCTTTCGAGCTGAAATTATTCGAATCGTTCCGTTTATGTCACGATAGCAGTGACTGACAATGCAGAGTTTTTCTGTGTAAGTCATTCCAATTATCAGAAACCTTTCTTCTATTTCTGAATGTTCTGGATCATCAAATAGTATCGCTGTTTCATCATAAAAAACCGTTGCTGCTTCTTCAAATGAAATATTGTGTTTTTTCTTATTGATTTGGTTTTTGCTTTCGTCCCATTCAAATTTGATTGTTTCCATAATTATAATATAATTAAAATATAATGACAAGGCCTATATTGTGCAGGTGTTTTATTTACCTGAATATTGTAATCGTCTTAATTGTATTCTACGGGGTGTACACAAAATGACACGTAAAATGACACAACAGATGAAATATATTAAAAATAATTACATTTAAATTGCATATTATTCAGAAAATCACAATAAACACACTATAACAGTTGACAACAGTTATACACTGTTATATACTGTTTGCAGCTAGCAAAGGAGAAACATATATGCATATCATTATCAACAATGCTTCCATGATCCCGATTTACGAACAGGTAACGGATCAGATTAAAAAATCCATAATCTCAGGAGAACTAACGGAGAACGAGGCACTGCCGTCGGTGAGGACACTTTCAGGCGAACTAAGAATCAGCGCACTCACGGTAAAAAAGGCCTATGACAAACTCGAGGAGGAGGGCTTTGTCATCACGGTTCACGGCAAGGGCACATACATTGCCCCGACTGACAGATCCTTTGCGATTGAAGCCAGACGAAAGGCGGCAGAGGACGAGATGGCAAAGGCAATCGAGAAGGCCAGGGAGGCCGGAATGAGCACAGAGGAGATCCGCGAGATTATCGACATTATTCTGGAGGATTAAAAAATGGTTTCGGTTTCTAATCTTACAAAGCAGTACGGTGACTACCGTCTCAACATATCAATGGAGATTCCAAACGGCCGCATTGTCGGTCTGGTTGGAAAAAACGGTGCAGGAAAAAGTACCACAATCAAGGCCATCCTCGGTCTAATTAAGGCTGATAGCGGAAGCGTGACAGTGTTTGGGAAGGATGTGGCTTCACTTACGGGAGACGACAAAAGGCGTATCGGGGTGGCTCTTTCAGACTCTGGCTTTAGCAGCTACCTTTCAGCAGGTGACGTTGCAAAGATACTTGCCAAAATGTATCCGGGAGTTAATGAAAAGGATTTCCTTAATAAGTGCCACAGGTACGGACTCACCGATCCAAATAAGCAGATCAAGAACTACTCAACCGGTATGAAGGCAAAGCTTCGCGTGCTCATTGCGCTCAGCCATAACGCAGACCTTCTCATAATGGACGAGCCAACGGCGGGCCTTGACATTGAGGCACGTAACGAGATTCTTGACATTCTCCGCGGCTATCTCTCAGAGAACGAGAACAGAAGCATACTTATCACAAGCCACATCGCAACTGACCTTGAGGGTCTTTGTGACGAGATTTACCTCATCCATAACGGAGAGGTTCTGCTGCATGAGGAAACAGATGTGATTCTTTCGGATTATGCGGTTATTAAGGTGGACGAGGAAGGCTACGAGGCTCTTGATAAGAGATACATCTTAAAGTCCCACAGGGAAAGCTACGGCTATCGCTGCCTTACAAATGAGCGAGGCTTCTACCGTGAAAACTATCCCGGCCTTACGATGGAAAAGGGCGGTATCGATGATTTGATTCTTTTGATGACAGGAGAAAAGTAAAATGAGCGGATTATTTTTAAAAGACCTTCTTCTGATGGGCAAGCGCAGGCAGTCACTTCTCGTTTTTCTTGGTATCATGGCTGTTATGGGATTTTCTATGGGCGGCGTCTTCCTTATCGGATATGGCACAATGCTTTTTGGCATCTTTGCAGTCGGTTCGTTAAGCTATGATGATTTTGACAACTGCATGCCATTTCTGCTTACACTTCCAGTTACACGCAGGCAGTATGTTCTTGGTAAGTTTTTGTTTAGCGCCTCAGGTGTAGCGTTAGGATGGGTTATGAGCATCATTGTCAGTACAATTGTGAGCATAATTAAGAGTGAGGAAATCCTTATTCTTAATAGTGCACTGGTTGTTATTACACTTCTTCCCGTGTTCATTGCCATCATAAGCATCTGGATTCCAATAGAGATAAAGTTTGGAATTGAGAAAAGCCGTACTGTAATGGCTGTTGCCGTTGGTTGCGTCTTTCTTCTTGGGCTGCTTGCTAACAAGGTCCTTCCGTACTCGCCGGCTAGCGCAATTGATGCTATAAATGCCGCTCCGACTGTATTGGTAATTGGAATCATTATAGCTGTTTGCCTGGTGATACTTACGGTTACCTACACCATTACCTGCAGGATCCTCGAAAACAGGGAATATTGATTTATGGCTTAAAGCCAAACTGCATTTACGGAAGAAAAACCGGAGAACCTGATAATTCCCGGGTGAAGAATTAAAAATATAAGAAACATATATGAAATCAAACTGCCACTCCTAATCGGGGTGGCAGTTCTTTGGTTCATCGGTCGTCTTGGAAGTATATATTCCGTGTATTTTTATATTGTTATTGGTATTTATTCTGTCTTAATCAAACAGGTTTGTGGACATTCGCATTAACCTTGCGTCCTCCCAGGCAGCCCGTCGGGCCGCATCGGCATTATGTGTCTTTATGGCATAATATATTCCCTCATGAATGCCCGAGCGCATCTGTCTGCCGTAATCATCAAGTGGAAGATTCATGTAGCTGAATATTCTGTATCGCTGCAGCTTAAGTCTGTAAAGCTCATAGGCATCCCAGAGGAAAGTATTGCCGGTTGCCTTTATTATGTACTCATGAAAATTGGCATCATTAATTGGATAAGGCAGTTTTGTCTTGTCACCCTGCTTTACCTCATCAAGAAGTCGCTTAAGTTCATGTATCTGTACATCAGTAACAGTATATGACAGATCATGGGCAGCCTGACCCTCAATGGCCATGCGCAGTTCAGCCATCATATAGTATTCTGACTGCGTGAGCGTGGTAACACGTGCCTTTTTTCCCTTATCCTGGCGAATCAGTCCGATTTCCTCCAGCTGGTCAAGTGCGGTACGAATGGGCGAACGGCTGACATCAAGCGCAGCCGAAAGCTGTGCCTCATTGATTATTGTACCGGGCTCCAGGGTCATCATTATGATCTCATCCTTGAGATACTCAAAAATCAATTTGGATGCAGGTACTCCCGTGTCGCGGAAAATTTTCACTTTTAGTTCGTCTAATGTCATGAAATCACCTCCGTTACCAAATTCTTTATTAAAACACAAATATATATTATCATGGATTTTTGTTACTTCCAAGTTTTGACTTCTTGATTTATTGCAATAAAATTGAGACCCCGGAGAGTGTGAGCTCCGAGGTCTCCTGATAGGATTAATTATGGTCTATCACTTCAACTGAATTGAGTGAGAGAAATCGCATGGATCGCTGTAATACTTAAGCTGTGCTCCGATAATCTTCTTAACCGGGCATGCTGCCATATACTGTGCAAGGTGTGAATATGTTGGCATCTCCTCCCATGTCGGGCTGAACCACTCAACATTACCATCACAGTTGATGACCTTTGTTTCAATCATCTGATCCTTGAACGGATAGTTGTCAGGCATTTTCCACTTAGGATTGAATACCGGATATGCTGCATCCGGCTCTGCTTTTCCTGTGCCCGGGATGAACTTGAAGTTCATCTTGCCCTGACTGCGGTTTAATACCTCAAGAAGACGTGCCTCGTCAGGACATGCCTTGTTTGTATCAACAGTCAGCTTAGAGAATGTGAAATCCCAGCTTGATGTCGGAACTGTCCATACTCCGTTAAGCATCTTGAAGTTCGGGATATTACAGAAAATCTTTGTATATCCAAGTCCTTCACGTCCGCCTACGATCGGATCACAGTGGTTTTCAAACAGGCAAAGAAGGAAATCACCTGTTACATGGTCTCTCTCTCCGTCGAATGTACACGGAATGGAAACCTGATAAATATTGTAGCTGTTTCCTGCAAGCCATCCGATACGCTCGAACTGGCAAGCCATTACTGTTACTACAGGCTCAACAAGCTTGAAACACTCAGGAACAAGGGCCTCCAGCTTATCATAGTCAGATTCATATGCAACTGTCATAACAGTTGTCTCTGCTGGCTGGTGGAGACGATAGCACATGTGCTCATAATCAATCTCCCAAGGCTTTGGTCCAAAAAATACAGGGTTAGAATAAACACCAACCTCTTCAAACTTAAACGGCATAAGATACCTCCTTAAAATAAAACATGCATTCATTTGCTTCTGTTTTGTGAGGGGATCGGAAGAACTTATTCGTATATATCGGTTATAGAAAAATTCGAATTCAAAGTCAAGCAAATACAAAACTGTATGGCAAAGATGCCTTTTTGACCTTTTTTTAACAAAAAGTGGTCATGAAATCAAAACAGTATTCTTAACTGTTTCCAAAAAGGTTCTCTTTGTTGACACAATAATTTGTGACATCCTATAATTACTGCAATCGTTGCAGTATCAGCTTTGTAGATATTGCACAATTTGTGAGGGGGTCACAATTCAACTGATGCTTTTGAGCATCATCTTCTCTTATTCGTATTGCCATATATGGCAGCAGGAGGAAACCGTCCGAAGAAGGCTTGTGAAAAGCCGCGGCCTGGTTTCGTCAAATCCATCAAATATTAAATAAGGAGAAGAGTTATGAAAGGCGTAACTAAATCTAGTATAGGTAGATCTCTATATACCTCATTGGCACTTGCCTGTGTAATGTTTTCAGGTTATGTAGGACCCGGATTCTCAGCAGGTACACAGACCGTTCAGTATTATCTGACACGTGGATGGATCGGAGTATTTATCGGTCCCATCATCGTAAGTATCCTTACATACATCTCAACATATATCAACTTTGAGATGTCCCGCCGTTATCGTCCGGCAAACTTTATCGTAGCTTCAAACATCCAGTGGCGTAGCCCGCTTTTAAGAAAGATTCTTGCTATCTTCAAGGATGTTATGTTCATTCTTTCAACCTTCGTAGGTATGGCAGCCATGAACTCAACAATCTGTGGTATCCTGGCTTACCTTTACCAGATTCCTACATGGGTAACAACACTTGTATTCGTTGTTCTCTCAGTATTCCTGGCAATCTACGGAATGAAGGTTCTTAATGCAACAGGTACTTTCCTTACAGTTGCTATTATCGTAGTATTATTCTATACAGGTTTCTCAGGCTTCAAGACTGCATGGCCGCTTACACAGCAGTGGATGGCAACAAAGGCTACACCTCAGGACTTTGGATTTGCTCCAATCGTTGGATATTACACAATGATTACTCTGGTTGGATCAACTCTTACCTCATGTAACCCAATCGTTACAAGTGCTACAGAATGTCTTGAGTATAAGTGGCAGTCAGTGCTTGCATCATTAGTACATGCACTTCTTTCATTCATCGGTACAGTAATCTTTACAGTACTCTTTGCAGGACTTATGCCAGAGGTTGCTGAGCAGACTCTTCCGACACTCTATGCAATGTGCGGTCTTCTCGGAACTAACCCGCTTATTATCAACCTGTTTGCTATTCTTGCAATCGCATGCGTACTCAGTACAGCTGTTACATACATGTATGGTATCTCAGAGAGATGGGCACCTGTATTCAACAAGATGGTTCCGGCTCTTTCAAAGTTCTGGTGGAAGTTTGTAATCGCATTATTCTTCGCACTTGTATCAATTATCGGAAACAAGATCGGTCTTATTGCCATCGTTCAGTATGGTTACACAGGTCTTGGTGCTCTTTCACTTCCGGTTCTCATTCTTCCGGCATACTTCATGTATCCTTACAGACTTAAGGAAGACAAGAAGCGCGGATGGCTTGATGAGGATGGCTGCTGGAATCAGGAGAAGTCAGCAGAGGACGCAGAATATTCATACGGACCGTGATTTTAGCTTACTAAGCAGGAGGTATCTAATATGCCAACAAGCGATTTTGTAACATTCAGCAAGCTTCCCTATGAGGAACGCCTGAATGAAATTGTAAAAGATGCTGGTCTTACCGAGGAGGAGAAGGCTGTCCTTCAGGATGCCAATTCACTTTCCATGGCCAAGGCCGACAAAATGATTGATAATGTAATTGGTCGCTATACGCTTCCTATCGGCATGGCCGTTGGCCTCAGGGTTAACGGAAAGGTTCACAATGTTCCAATGGTAACAGAGGAACCTTCAGTTGTTCTCGGATGCAGCTATGGCGGATATATGGCTGAACCAAAGGGCGGTTTCTTTACATCCACGACTGGTTCTGTTATGATTGCACAGATAATGCTGCTCAATGTTCCATGTCCTGAAAACGCAAAGGCTAAGGTGCTTGAGCATGAAGCAGAAATCAAGGAACTCTGTGATTCACTGGACCCTGTTCTTGTAAGGTTTGGCGGCGGAATGGTCGGACTCGATGTAAGAACAGTTCCAAGCTCAAAGGGAGCTATGGTTATCGTTCACCTCAAGGTTGATACAAGGGATGCAATGGGTGCCAATGCGGTTAATACAATGGCAGAGGGTGTTGCACCACTGATTGAGAAAATTACAGGTGGTGAGGCTTATACCAGAATTCTCTCAAATCTTGCAGTTCATCGTCTGGTTCGTTCAAGGGCAACCATCGTAAAGGAAATGCTCGGAGGAGAATCAACAGTTGACCGTATCTGTGCAACAGCAGAATTCGCCGAGGTGGATCCGTTCCGTGCTGCTACACACAATAAGGGCATTATGAATGCCATCACACCTATTGTAATAGCAACAGGAAATGACTTCCGTGCCGTTGAATCAGGCTGCCATTCATATGCTGCATACGGCGGACAGTATACATCACTCACCCATTTCGAAAAGAATGCAGACGGAGACCTTGAATGCTCAATTGAAACACCTATGGCAGTCGGTACTGTTGGCGGAGTTATCAAGAGCCATCCGATGGCAGGCATTAACCTTAAGATCATGGGTGTTGAAACCGCTGAGGAGCTGGCTAGCGTTATCGTTTCAGCCGGATTGTCACTCGAGTTATCGGCACTTCGTTCACTGGCTACAGACGGAATGCAGAAGGGCTTCCTCGCAGGTCAGGCCAGAAGCCTTGCCGAGCAGGTGGGTGCTGAAGGCGAACTTTATGAAAAAATCGTCGCAAAGATGATCGCTGACAAAAAGGTCAGCCTGGAATATGCCCAGGAACTTTTTGCACAGATGAAATAAAGCTTTGAAAGGAATAAATAAAATGAAGGTAGGATTTATCGGACTTGGTATCATGGGTAAGCCCATGGCAAAAAACTTACTTAAGGCAGGCTATGAGGTAGTTGCATATGATCCGTTTGCAAAGGCAAATCTGGATGATGTAGTGGCAGCAGGAGCCATCAGAGGTGAAAGTAATGCGGGCGTAGCGTCTCAGGTTGACGTTGTTATCACCATGGTTCCGAATTCCCCACACGTAAAAGAGGCTATCTTCGGTGAGAAGGGCATCGCTGAGGGTGCTAAGCCGGGCCTTGACATCATTGATATGAGCTCAATCGCTCCTCTTGCTTCAAAGGAAATCGCTGAGGAATGTGCAAAGCGTGGAATGCGTATGATGGATGCTCCGGTATCAGGCGGAGAGCCAAAGGCTATCGACGGAACTCTGTCTATCATGTGCGGCGGAGATCCTGCAATGTTTGAGCAATACAAGGAAATGCTCGGAGTTATGGGTGCTTCAGTAGTTCACTGCGGAGACGTGAATGGTGCAGGAAATACCACAAAGCTTGCCAACCAGGTTATCGTAGCTGTTAATATTGCAGCTTGTGCAGAGGCATTTGAGCTTGCACAGATGGCAGGTGTTGATCCGGAGAAGGTATTTGAGGCCATAAGAGGCGGTCTTGCAGGCTCAACAGTTATGAACGCAAAGGTTCCGATGATGTTAAGCCGTAACTTCAACCCTGGCTTCCGTATCGACCTTCATATCAAGGACCTCAACAATGCCCTCGAGACAGGACATGGTGTTGGAACTCCTATGATTCTTACAAGTGCCGTTCAGGAAATGATGCAGTGGCTCCATAACAATGGAAGCGGAAGCGATGACCACAGCGGAATCCTCAAGTACTATGAGAAGCTTACAGGAGTTGAACTCGGCAACCTTTAATAGTTACCGAAATGACGGCAGAGAAAATCGGTTCTGCCGCCAATTCATAAAATGTCTCATTTAAAGTTCCTTTAGGAAACATACTTTTGAAAAATAAGCATACGAAACATAAGGCAACTGCCACCTCATAATCGGGGTGGCAGTTGTGCTGTCTGGTTATTTGATGAGGCTTCTGAATATATCAATCCTCATATATATCATCTACCTGCTTCTTAAGATCCTCAAGTGCCGGGTGCACATCGTCTTCAGTGATAGCTACTTGGAGCCATTCAAGTGCATAGATACGGTCATGCTGGTTTTTGTAGCAGGAACACCAGTAATCGTCATAGCCAGGGAAGGCTCTCTCGAGCTTATCAAAGTCCGCCTTGTCATTAACGAGGTCAATCATTCCAAAAATACATGTACGCTCAAATTCATTGTAGCAGTCGAAAAATATGATGTTCTTTTCAGCGTTCTTGAAAATATCTAAAACCGTTAGGCAATCACCACTGCCGATGTGTGTTGAAGTTCTAATCTTTTCAATCAGGATAAAATCATCCTCAGTAAGCTTGTCTGCAATTGCAATAAGTTTTTCCCTTTTAGTCATCCTTCTCCTCCTAATAATTAGTTACCGATTGTCACATAAATGGTTCCATCCTCAAGAATTTCAGCATTCTGCAGTCTATTCTTATATTCGCTTTCTTCAGTATCCTCCCATGTTACGAAGTAATCCTCACTGGTATTATCATCGTAATAAAGGCGGAGACCGCAGATGTCCTGTTCGAGAATCCTCTTGTCAAAATCCTCATAAATGTCGGCATCATCAGTGCTTATTCTCCCCTTACACTTAAAGGAATCAAGAATAGCAAGCTCTATATTTGCAGCGGTTTTTCTGCTTTCTGCCATGTCTCCAAACAGGATAACCGAGTCCGTGATTCCTTCAATTTGCAAATCGCAGATGTGTTGCCCTGGGATCCTTATAAAGTCCATGTTTTCAAATGTAAGCTCTACAGTTATTAGTTTCTTCGCCATGTCTTCCTCCATTAATCAGAAAAAATAGTCTCTGTTGCAGCTATGGCACTGATAATGCTCATCATGCTCAAACACGTAACGGTGCTCAGGGTTATTCTGAGCATAGCCATTGAAGAACTCACGAAGCTCTTTATCAATGCACCTGTCTCCATAAACCACAAAGGTTTCATCCTTGATTCTGTAGACCACCCTTCCACGCGGGTAGTAATCATAATCCACGTGATACTTCTTATAGTAATTTCTTTCCCAGATGTCGAAGTGGCCGCCTGGATAAATCAGGTTGTTGCCGTATTTTTCGGCCTCGGAAAGACTGCAGCCGTGAAACAAGAGCCTGCCTTTGACATAAAAGAACAACCCAACATCATTAATAGCTTCAAAGTTTAACTGATTCATAGTCAACACCCCCCCGTTTAAATATATACACGTATATATAGTTCGTAAAAACCGAAGACTCTCCCTTTAATTACTTCGTATTTTTCATCATAGGGATGTTATTTTGATGTCCCCTGGCGAATATCCGGTGCATATATATTAATACCATATCTCATGTGACAAAATTTCCTCATCGCATGTTTTACACTCTACGATGGAGGTCTTTATGGAAAGAAAAAATATAGGTTGTATTTCGTATGTAACGTTGCTAAAATCAAGGAAAGGAGGGCGCAAAATGTATACAGTTCCTACCAAAAAACTCATGATTCTAAACATTCTCGATATTCTTAACAAGTATACCGATGAGAATCACAAGCTGAGCCAGAAGGAGATTCAGGACAAGCTTGCCTCTGAGTACCAGATGACCGTAGACAGAAAATCCGTAAAGAGAAATCTTATGGATCTCATTGACTGTGGCTATCAAATTGAGTACACGGAGATTCTAAGGAAGAATAAAAAGGGCGAGGAGGAATCAATTCTCACAGACTGGTACATAGTAAGAAAGTTTTCGGATGCAGAGCTTCGTCTTATCATTGACAGCCTTCTTTTTTCAAAAAACATTCCGCAAAAGCAGTGCCGCAGCCTGATTAATAAGGTTTCGGAGCTTTCGAATGAGTATTTCAGCGCAAAGTTCAGGCACATCACCAACCTTCCTGCGGATCTTCCGACAAACAAACAGCTCTTCTATACGATTGAGGTGCTTGATGAAGCCATTGAACATAAGAAGCAGGTTTCATTTACATATTCGGGCTTTGGCACCGACGGCAAGCTTCATCCAAGGCTTGATAATGATGGAACACCGCATAAGTATGTGGTGAATCCGTTCCAGATGGTTGCCTCAAACGGACGGTATTATCTCCTTTGCACAAATCTGGATTATGACAATGTCGTCAACTACCGTATCGATAGGATAACGGACATTACCATGCTCGAGGAGTCGTTCGCAAAGAATAAGAACGTCGTAAAGGCAAAGGATACATTAATCCTGCCAAAGCACATGGCCGAGCATATCTACATGTTCTCAGGTCCAGGCGAATATGTGACCTTTAAAGCAAAGTCGTATCTTATTAATGACATCATCGACTGGTTTGGAAACTCAGTGAGATTCTCAGACGAAACAGAAGAAGATGTTACCTGCACCGTTAAGGTTAACCTTCATGCGATGTGCTACTGGGCCCTTCAGTACTGTGCCCATGTCACAGTCCTTAGTCCTGAGAGCCTCGTTAACGACATCAAAAACGAACTCAAAACCGCCATGGCGGAATATAAGTAAAGAATCATGCAGCCATCTGCCGTCCAACCGGTGGTATGGCTGTTTTTTGAATATAGTATCTTGGATAAGAAATGGAAAACTGAGGAATTGACACCGAGAATAACAATGAATGATGTATTGAAAGACGAATGATGTCCCAAATATTCCCCATAGACTATGGTATTTATATTATACGCAGCAATGGTGCTGGTGAGATGAATTCGTTTTCTATGGAGGGTACATATGAACGACAGAAATGATGACTTTAGGAACCTGAAGGATGATTATCTTTCAATGTCTGAGATAAACCGAATGGCATCTAATCTTAATGCTATTGAGAGGGAAAGGGAGCGCCAGAAGAATCCTACGTCGGTTGATTACATTGTATATATTATTATTGGTATTTTAATGTTTCCGGTTATTATTGCAGCTGCGTTTATTCTAATTGACTCTTTTTCTTCTGTATTGATCGGTTTTCTTATTTTTGCTGCTGCAGCCTGGCTTTGTTACATTGACATCATGTTTATCTTAACATGCTGGTCTTATATTAAATAAGAGAAGCCGTAACCCGTTAGGTTAGCGGCTTCCAAACACACCATCGGTATAATGCGCTGAGTTATCGGCTTTTAGGATAAGCGGTAACGAGGCGCATTTAAATTTGTCCTTAAGAATATTCTCTAGGTCTTCATATTCAAAACACAGGGAAAGCTTTTCCATCTCTAAAACCAGTTGTCTTTAACACCTTCCAGTATGTTTCCGAAGGTATCCCTAAGCCCCTCAGGGTATCTGAGCATTACCTGTTGAATCCGTTCAAGTCTCTTCTCATTTTCCTTAAGCGGTTCTGTACTAACCTTCATTCTGTAAAGCGGTGAGAGACGGGATCTGTAAAGCTTTGGAAAGCAGTGTCCATGCTTTACGGAATCTATGTGAAGATTTCCATCTTCGTCGCAGAAGGCACCTCTTAAACCACAGCAGTCGTATCTGTCACGTGCATCAGTGATTAACAGATTCTGAGGGTCTGCAAAGGGTCTGCAGTCGATAGTTACTATGTCTCCTGCGTTAAATGGAACTGGAAGATTCAGGTCACTGCTTCCGAACAGACATTTCCACGAATAGAAATCCTTTACCGTCTCTATACTTTCGACAAAACATATTTCATCCCGAATCATTACATATCTGTAGGCGCCATTTTGGTACTTGATGCGGCCATCGTCAGAGACAGTTTTATTCCATATCACAAACTCATACCACTCGCGGTCTGATTCATCAAAGCTTCGTACATCAGTATCGGATTCGATTTCGTCAAGGATTGCCTCCTTAAGCTCTATAAAAGAAGCACAGGGAGAGATATGGTTCGAATGGTTGGTGTATGTTAATGTGTCTCCGTCGTCATAATCCTGCCAACGTGTTTCAGCGATAATGACGCTTGTCTCAGCCATATGCTCAAGTTCTGAAAGGGCATTAGTAATAATGTCCACACAGATCCTCGCTTCCTCACGAAGTTCATCATCCTCGGTCGCTGCCATGAATTTCACGAGTCGTTCCATTTTTTCATAAATTGAAATGGGAGCACCCGTAATAATATTAAGCGCATAGAATTCCTCGAAATTCTGCTCGAGGTAGTCCTCCATTTCATTCGCAAACAGCCCGTCACAGGCATATTTAATCATTTGTGTATTCATACGTAATTCCTTTCTGGTTTAGAATCATCTAACCATATGCGATTCTTTCAAGTATCCCCCTTATTAATATAATCCGTAGAAATTCTAAAAATCCCTTTTTTCTCTTAAAAATGACTTACTATCGCCACTATATTGTGCCATATCGCATGTGGAATATATTCCACATCGGCAATGGTAATAATTAATAGCGATGACAATACTTACGTATGTTTATACTACGTGTAGATTTCCAAACATATCTTAGATGCGTATCATTAGCTATATATGTTTAAAAGATGGATGATTGGAGGAAATTTTCCAAACGATTTTTGAGTGGTCATTTTAGATACGTTGAGGGGCGTTTTTGGTACTGCAAATAGTTTATACTGTGAATAGTGATGCAACTGGTGAAACAAGATTTTCATAAAAAGGGAGGTGGAAAACTTGATATATATTACAGGCGATTGTCATCAGGATTTCAGAAAGCTAAGTACGGAAGTGTTTCCCGAACAGAAGGAGATGACCAAGGATGACTATGTTATCATCTGTGGGGACTTTGGCGGTGTATGGAACCGCGATGTGGAGAATGCCACGGAGAGGAATCTGATGGATTTTCTCGAGAACAGGAGCTTTACAACTCTTTTTGTAGATGGAAACCATGAAAATTTTGACAGGCTTTATGGTTATCCGGTTGAGGAGTGGCATGGAGGAAAGGTTCACAAGATAAGACCCTCAGTCATTCACTTGATGCGTGGTCAGGTTTTTGAGATTGACGGAAAGAAGATTTTTACATTTGGAGGTGCAAGCTGTCATGACATCGATGGCGGAATACTTGAACCAGATGATCCGGATATTGATAAAAAGGCCAGGGAGCTTGATAAAAAGGGCCTCTGGTACAGGGTTAACCATGTAAGCTGGTGGGAGCAGGAGATTCCTTCTAAGGAGGAGATGGAGGAGGGAAGAAGAAACCTTGCCAGCCATGAAAACAAAGTCGATTTTATAGTGACGCATTGCTGCTCATCAAGCACTCAGACGCTAATAGGCGGCAGTGGATACAGTCAGGACAGACTTACTCATTATCTCGAGGATATAAAACAGAATACTGATTTTGGATACTGGTTTTTCGGACATTATCATGACAACATGAATGTGACGGCTAATGAAATCCTTCTTTATGAGCAGATTATCAGGATTGCATGATGTTTATTTGTGATAATGCTTGCAATGTACGCTTTAACCATTTAAACTAATAAATGGAAACCTTGTTTTTTATTTCGTAAGGAGGAAGCTATGTTTTGTAAATATTGCGGAGCACAGGTAGAAGATGGCAGCCTTTTCTGCCCAACATGCGGAAAGTCACTAGAGGAGCCACAGGAGACACCTGTTTATAATGAGCAGCCAGAGCCAGTGGCTTATACAGAGCCGGCACCTGTAGTTAATGAACAGCCGGAACCGGTTGTTTACACACAGCCGGAGCCACAGCCACAGTATCAGT
>JAUNDA010000104.1 GCA_030526295.1 Eubacteriales bacterium | reverse complement strand
TAACAACCTCAGCGTCCTTAGCACCATAGTAGTTGAAGAGCTTGTACTTTGTACCGATCTTCTTGTTGATCTGATCCATGTAGCCCTGAACGATCTCTGGAAGCTCGTCATACTGCTTGTTGCAAGCCTCTCTTGCCTGGAAGAAGATGTCAGGGTTCTGAGCTGAACCTCTCTGGCATGGGTGGTTCGGGTTAAGAGCGTGGTCACGGAATGCCTGAACAGCGTCCATGTCTACCATGTCCTTAAGATCCTCATAATCCCAAGCCTCGATCTTCTGAATCTCGTGTGATGTACGGAATCCGTCGAAGAAGTTGATGAACGGAACCTTTCCCTTGATAGCTGCAAGGTGAGCTACAGGTGTGAGGTCCATTACTTCCTGAACTGAAGAACCGCAAAGCATTGCACATCCTGTCTGACGGCAAGCGTAAACATCAGAGTGATCTCCGAAGATTGAAAGTGCGTGTGAAGCAACAGCACGTGCTGAAACGTCGAATACGCCCGGGAGCTGCTCGCCGGCAATCTTATAAAGGTTCGGGATCATAAGAAGAAGACCCTGAGAAGCTGTATAAGTTGTTGTAAGAGCACCAGCTGAAAGCATACCGTGAACTGCACCTGCAGCACCGGCCTCAGACTGCATCTCTGTAATCTGAACAGGCTGACCAAAAATGTTCAGTCTGCCATCTGTTGCCCACTCGTCTGTGTACTCAGGCATAACAGATGATGGTGTGATCGGGAACATGGCAGCAACTTCTGTAAATGCATACGATGCATGAGCTGCAGCCTGGTTTCCGTCCATGGTAATCATTTTTCTTTTTGCCATCGGAAAATCCTCCTAAAAATGTATATAAAAATTATTTTTTTATATTATAAAAATGCGCATAATAACACACTTCTACTCTTCGTGAAATTATACCAAAAATACAAGCTTAATACAACAACCTGCCATTCAAAAAAATGTTTCTTTTTTCAACCATTTCGTCGATTCTTTCAAAGTATGTTTTGAGGTCTTTTACGTTCTCATTTCTGTCCTTTGAATTAAGTTTTGTGGTTGATCCGGCACCAAGTCCCACAACGGCCTGCTTCTCCTCCATCATGATGATGTTGTAGAGGCACTCCTTTCCTGGTACGGCATAGCCTGTATTCTCCTGGTTACCCGCAATGTTTTTCTGCCTGTAAAGGTAATACGGCACCATTCCGAGTCTTTCGGCGCACTCGCGTCCCATGGAAATCATCTCACCTACCTCGTCTCCCTCTGCCCTTTCGTAATCGGACCACGGGTCATAGTCGGTGCTTAGTCTCGCCGAGCGCTTAACAGCAAGTGCGTGCACGGTAAGACTCTCAGGATGAAGCTTTTCAATTTCCGAAAGTGTATATGAAACGTCATCAAGAGTCTCCCCTGGGAGCCCCATGATGAGATCGGTGTTAATGTTATCAAAGCCCGCACTCCTTGCCATCTCAAAAGCCTCGATACACTGTGCCGGCGTATGTGCCCTGCCGATAAGCTTAAGCGTTTTCTCGTTCATCGTCTGCGGGTTGATGCTTATTCTCTCAACGCCATAGTCCTTTAGAACCTTAAGCTTATCCTCCGTGATGCTGTCAGGCCTTCCCGCTTCTACGGTAAACTCCTTCACCTTATCCATCTCGAGGTTATTGTGTATAAGCTTCATGAGCTTTTCTAACTCCATGGCATTAAGTGCAGTTGGCGTTCCTCCGCCTATGTAGAGGGTTTCAGGAGTCTTAAGCCCCTTAATCTCCTTTTCGAGGCACGAAAGGTATTCGTCAACCCTGTCGGCATAGCGGCTTATCGGATTTGACGTAAAGGAGCAGTAAAGGCACCTTGTCGGACAGAACGGTATTCCGATGTACATTGAGTATCCGTTCTCCCTGTCAATACATGAAAGCAGCTTATTCTCCCTATCAGCTATACCTAGAATTAGTCTCGCCTTTTCCTCGCTTATCCTGAATTTCTCCTTAAGTATTCCAAGGTCAGGATACTTTTCCGCAAGCCTTACGGGCTTAATTCCCGTAAGAGTGCCCCACGGCAGCGTCTTCCCTGTTTCAGCGCTTAAATAATCATAAAGAGCCCTTTTTACGGTCGATTTATCCTCGAACCTGAGCCCCGTGAGCATGCTCATGTGGGGCTCCATTATTTTGTCTATATCAACAGAAAAGGAAGCCCTGTCGCCCGGAAAGAAGGCCGACAGAAGCTCCCTGATGTCCTGTTCAAATGTCTGAAAATTTGTATTTTTTACTTCAATCATCCTGCTGTACGCTCTATGTCAAGAACTCCCGGAATCGCACGAAGCTTTTCAATAAGCTTCTTAAGCTCATCCTTACCGTGAATGTCAAAGGTTGCCGTAAGTGTACCCGTACCGTTCTTTGCATTCTTAAGGTTAATGCTTGTGATGTCAATCTGCTCCTCGGTAAATACCCTTGAGATATCGACAACCATTCCAAGACGCGGTGAACAGTATATACGGATTTCAGCCGAGTATGTGTCATGGCCAGACTCACTGTTCTCCTGCCATGTTGCCTCAATCATCCTGCTCTTTTCGTCATTCGGGAGGTTTATCATGTTGATGCAGTCAGTACGGTGTACTGTGATGCCCCTTCCCCTTGTGACAAAGCCGACAATCTCATCTCCCGGAACCGGGTTACAGCAGTGTGCGTATTTAACCGCAACGTCCCTGATGCCGTGAATCGTGATTCCGCCGTTTTTGTTCTTTCTTACAGGCTTGTCGTTATACTCCTCCTGAGCCTTTAAAAGAACGTCCTCGTCGGTCATGTTTGCAACATCGTCCTTACGCTTTGCCTCGGAAAGCTTGTTGATAACCTGACTCTCCTTAAGCGCACCGTGACCGATTGCTGCAAGGATTCCGTCCCAGTCCTTAAGTGCATACCTTCTAAGAACAGCCTCCTGGTACTCTGGCTTATTAAGCTCGGGGAAGTTGATGTTCTTTGCCTTACAGTAGGTTGTAAGTGCGTCACGTCCCCTGTTGATGTTGTTTTCCTTGTTTTCGCTCTTAAACCAGGCCTGGATCTTGTTCTTTGCCTGCGTTGACTTAACGATGTTGAGCCAGTCCATGGACGGTCCCTTTGAGTTCTGGCTCGTTACGATGTCAACCTGGTCTCCGTTCTGGATTTCGTATGTAAGCGGAACGAGCTTGCCGTTAACCTTTGCACCGACCATCTTGTTACCGACAGCCGTGTGAACCATGTAGGCAAAGTCAATCGGCGTGGAGCCTGCAGGAAGCTGCTTGACCTCTCCCTTTGGTGTAAAGCAGAATACCTCATCACCCATTATGTTGAGGTCCTCCTTTACGAGGTTCATGAACTCCGTATTTGACTCTGTCTCCTGGTTAAGCTCAAGCACCTGGCGGAGCCAGTTCATCTTCTGTGTCTCAGCCTCATTTGCCTTTGTAGAGCCCTTTTCCTTATAGTTCCAGTGTGCCGCGATACCGTATTCAGCGATACGGTGCATGTCAAAGGTCCTGATCTGGATTTCAAACGGTGTACCGTCCTTACCGATAAGTGTCGTGTGGAGTGACTGGTACATGTTAGGCTTTGGCATTGCAATGTAATCCTTGAAGCGGCCTGGAATCGGCTTATACATCTCATGGATTACTCCGAGTGCACCATAACAGTCCTTGACATTGTCGACAAGGATTCGAACTGCAAACAGGTCATAAATCTGGTCAAGATTCTTTTCCTGCTTTTTCATCTTTTTATAAATCGAGAAGAAGTGCTTTACTCGTCCAACGACCGTTGCCTTGATGCCTGCGTCAACAAGGTGCGACTTTACCTCACGCACGATGCCAGAGATTACAGCATCCCTTTCCTCTCTCTTTAAGCTGATTTTTTCAACGAGGTCATAGTAAACCTCGGGCTCGAGATACTTAAGTGACAGGTCATCGAGCTCGACCTTCATCTTACTGATACCAAGTCTGTCGGCAATCGGCGAATAGATGTCGAGTGTCTCTGTTGCCTTTTCAATCTGCTTTTCCCTTTTCTGGTACTGGAGTGTACGAAGGTTATGGAGACGGTCGGCGAGCTTAATTACGATTACCCTTATGTCCTTTGCCATCGCAACGAACATCTTCCTCAGGTTCTCGGCCTGAATCTCAAGCTTTGACATGTCGTAGTTAAGGTTTGTGAGCTTTGTAACGCCGTCAACAAGCCTTGCAACGTCCTTGCTAAACTCAGCCTCTACCTCCTCGAGTGTAACGCCTGTATCCTCTACAACGTCATGAAGGAGTGCTGCCACGATTGTGTCCCTGTCCATGTCCATTCCTGCGAGGATTATCGCAACGCAAAGAGGATGGATGATGTAGGGCTCTCCGCTTCGCCTCTTCTGGTCCTTATGGTGCTCCTTTGCATAAAGGTATGCCTTCTCAATCATATCCGTTTCCATGTTCGGATAGTTGATTGCGATCATGCCCATAAGGTCAGCATAAAGCTGCTCCGGTGTCTTGCCGTCGCCTATTTCCTCAAGTCCATTAGAAACAGCCTTGATTTTCTCCTTATCAAGGCTTCCTTCTGTATCAGAAGAACCGATATCTGTATCGATACCGGCCTTCTCCAAATCTTCCTTTAATGTGTTTTTGATTAATTCGTCCTGCATTAATTACTGGGGCTTGAAGCTTGACTTAAGACCTACAATTCTGTTGAATACCGGATTTCCCTCTGTCGAATCCTTTGAATCGACATTGAAGAAGCCGTTTCTTACGAACTGGAAGCTGTCATAAGGCTTTGCGTCCTTAAGACTCTTCTCAAGCTTACAGTCACTTAAGATAACCCTTGAGTTCGGATTAAGATTAAGTGTTCCATCGTCGTTAAGCTTGCCCTTTTCCTCATCTATAAGATTTTCGTAAAGGCGAACTGTTGCGCTAAAGCAGTCTGCTGCGTTAACCCAGTGGATGGTTCCCTTTACCTTTCTTGTCTCCTGACCGCTCTTCTGAGTCGGATCGTATTCTGCGTGGATAACGGTAATGTTGCCGTCCTCATCCTTCTCGCAGCCTGTGCACTTCGCATAGTATGCACCCATGAGTCTTACCTCATTGCCAGGGAACATCCTGAAGTACTTGTGTGCCGGTACCTCCATGAAGTCCTCTCTCTCAATGTAGAGCTCCCTGCCGAAGGTAACCTTTCTTGTACCCATCTCCGGAACCTCGAGGTTAAGCGGAATCTCAACCTCCTCGCTCTGTCCCTCCGGGTAGTTGTCTATGATAAGCTTAACCGGGTTGAGAACTGCCATGAGACGCGGAACCTTAAGCTTAAGGTCGTCACGGATGCAGTACTCGAGCATGTCAAGGTCGCAGCTTGAATCTGCCTTTGATACACCGGCAAGCTCAACAAACTTCTTGATTGAAGACGGTGTGTAGCCTCTTCTTCTTAGTGCGGCGATTGTTACAAGTCTCGGATCATCCCAGCCGTCAACAATGCCGTCCTCTACGAGCTTCTTGATGTATCTCTTACCTGTAACAACGTTTGTGAGGTACATCTTTGCAAACTCAATCTGTCTTGGTGGGTTCGGATACTCAGCCTCCCTTACGAACCAGTCGTAAAGCGGTCTGTGGTCCTCAAACTCAAGTGTGCAGCATGAATGTGTGATTCCCTCGATTGCATCCTCAATAGGATGTGCAAAGTCATACATCGGATAGATGCACCACTTGTCACCCGTGTTGTGGTGGGTAAGTCTTGCGATACGGTAAACG
>JAUNDA010000015.1:21099-36021 GCA_030526295.1 Eubacteriales bacterium | reverse complement strand
AATGCTCTCTGGGTCAGACCTTGTATGTCCGATGTCAGGAATAACACAATATTTTTTAAGAAACTATTAAATTCTATCACCATGTGGCATCTCATGTGCATATGTTAAGAGAAGAACGTTTTTTCACGCCCTCTCGAAGATTTCCTCGCAAAGCTCCTCTGAGAATTCCCAGGTAAGCTGTGAATTGGCACCGTGTGCAGGATTTGTGAACGGACCCTCAAAATGGATACCGACTATATTAGTGTCACCCTTCTCAATTGCCTCGTTACACTGGTCGATTACGCCGATGAATTCGTCTTTAGTAAGTGAATATGCAGCCGACGGAGTAATCGATGTTGTTCCATGCTTAAGATGTGCCATTGACGCCGCAACAGTGTCATCCTTTACATCAATCATCTCGCCATACTGCTTGTATCCGTGTACACGCTGGTCAAAAAGACCCGGGCCTACATAATATCCCTTAGCATCTATAATTTCAGCTTCCGAAGGAACCAGCACGTTTTCCCCGGACGCAATTATCCTGTCACCGTCAATGAGGATTACTCCCTCTGTTATCCTGTCAGGAAAGACAAGCTTTCCATTAATTATGGCCTTCATAACTATATGTATGCCCTTTCATTTTTTTATTATACTCTGTGTTTCTTTTATTTTGATGTCATTAACACCAATTGGGAAACAAACGTAAAAATCAAGATTTCAAAAATGGAATTGCGGTGGGACAAAGCCCACCGCGTTTCAAGGAAAAAGTTTGAAAAAGTAAATATAAATTTACTTATTCCCGTGATTTTTTCAGAATCACTCATTAGCAATACCACAGTGGTGGCAGGCTACAAAGTGACCAGGTTTAACTTCAACAAGCTCTGGGCTTGAAGAATGACAGCACTCGTCCGCATAGAGGCATCTCTTAGCGAAACGGCACTCATTACCCGGATTAATCGGAGAAGTAATTTCACCCTTAAGCACAATTCTCTTGTTCTTTGCGTGCGTATCCGGTACCGGAATAGCAGAAAGAAGTGCCTTTGTGTAAGGATGAAGAGGATTCTCAAAGAGTTCCTCTGCGGGAGCCTTCTCTACAAGCTGTCCAAGGTACATAACCGCGATGTCGTCAGCAAAGTGGTTAACTACCGCAAGGTCATGTGTGATGAACATATATGTCAGTCCGAGATCATCCTGAAGTTCATCAAGGAGGTTAAGTATCTGTGCCTGGATTGATACGTCAAGTGCCGATACAGGCTCATCACATACGATGAACTTCGGATTAAGTGCGAGCGCTCTTGCGATTCCGACTCTCTGTCTTCTTCCGCCGTCAAGCTCATGAGGATATGAGTTAACCATTCGTCTTGAAAGACCAACTGTATCCATGAGTTCAAGAACCCTTGCGTCAATATCAGCCTTGCTGTGAAGAAGCTTGTTATACTTAATCGGCTCCGCAATAATCTGGCTGATTGACATTCTCGGATCAAGTGATGAGAATGGGTCCTGGAAGATAATCTGCATGTCACGTCTTAAGTGTGCAAGCTCTCTTCCCTTAAATTTTGAAACATCCTTTCCTTCGAAAAGAACCTGGCCTCCTGTCGGCTCTGTGAGCCTCAGGATTGTACGTCCACAGGTTGTCTTGCCGCAGCCTGACTCACCTACTACTCCGAGTGTCTTACCCTTTTCGATTGTGAACGATACATTGTCTACGGCATGGAGCATTCCGCACGGAGTTGAGAAATACTTCTGCAGGTTTTTTACTTCAAGTAAAGCTTCACTCATTTTGCTTTGCTCCTTTCAATCATGAAATCAGGTTCATTGTATCTTGAACATGCAACTGTATGGTCATCGTTAACCTTTAATGTCTCCGGAACCTTCTTTGTACAGTTTTCAGTTGCATAAGGACATCTGTCTGCGAATGCACATCCCTCAGGGATTGCCCTCGGGTCAGGCATCATTCCAGGGATTGGCTTTAGCTTTCCTACTCGGTTATTGATATTTGGAAGTGAGTTGAAAAGACCCTCTGTATACGGATGACGTGTATTGTTGAAAATCTCGTCAAGCGTGCCGTATTCGATGATTCTTCCGGCATACATAACTGCTACATAGTCACAGCTTTCTGCTACGATTCCAAGGTCATGTGTAATCATGATCATGGCTGTGCCGTACTTGTCACGAAGGTCCTTCATCATTTCAAGAACCTGTGCCTGGATTGTAACGTCAAGAGCTGTTGTAGGCTCATCGGCGATAAGAATCTTAGGTGTACATGCAAGTGCAATGGCAATAACAACTCGCTGCTTCATTCCGCCTGAGAACTGGTGAGGATATTCGTGTCCTCTTTCCCTCGGGATTCCTACAAGCTCGAGCATCTCCATAGCTTTTTCCCATGCTTCTTCTTTACTGAGCTTCTCATGAAGAAGGATAGACTCCTGAATCTGTGTTCCTACATCAAATACAGGGTTAAGGGATGTCATCGGATCCTGGAAGATCATTGAGATGTCCTTACCACGTACATGCTCAAGCTCATGCTGCTTGAGAGTGAGCATGTCATTGCCACAAACTTCTACCTTGTCAGCCTTGATAACTCCAGGAGGACACTGGATAAGGTTGAGTGCTGCAAGTGCTGTTGTTGTCTTACCAGCACCTGTCTCACCAACGAGACCAAGTGTTGTTCCCTCTGCGAGATGAATGTTTACATCTGTAACGGATTTTGCAATCTCACCGTCAACATGAAATTCAACGCTTAAGTTTTCAATATTAAGAACATTATTTTTGTTTTCCATGACTGACCTCCATTACTTACGAAGCTTCGGATCGAGTGCATCTCTGAAACCGTCTCCGAAAAGGTTAAATGCAAGTACCGTAATTACGATTGCAATACCCGGGAATAAACAAAGGTACGGATGGCTTGTGATAGCCGAACGACCTGCCGAAAGGAGTGAACCCCACTCCGGGCTTGGTACCGGAACTCCGAGTCCGAGGAAGCTGAGTGATGATGCGGCAAGGATAACCTGCGCCACCTGCATTGTTGCAGCTACGAGAATCGGTGATACACAGTTGGGCAGGATGTGCTTAATCATAATGGCAGGCTCGCTTAGTCCTACAGCTTTCGCCGCCTCGATATACTCCTGGTTCTTTACTGTAAGAACCGCTGCTCTTGTAATACGCGTCAGATACGGAACACCGGCAATACCAATTGCTATGATGAGGTTTGTCATACTTGCACCGAGTGCAGAAACAACAACAATACCCATCATGATAGCCGGGATGGCCTGAATGATGTCGATAAATCTCATGATGATATCATCAACGAGTCCACCGTAGTATCCTGACATAAGTCCAAGGAAAATTCCGACTACGCAGGCAAAGACTGTTCCCATTACACCAATGAAAAGTGAATACTTTGTACCGTATACAACTCTGTATAAAAGATTACGTCCCATATTGTCGGTACCGAATGGGAACGCAGCACAAGGTGCCACATTTCTGTTTTTTGCATCAATAGCAGCAATCTGTGTATCAAAATCAATAAAAAGGTCTACTGTAAGTGCGAGAATTGTCAGAATAATGATAATTGCAAGGCCGAGCATTGCACCCTTGTTCTTTGTGAGTCTTCTCCATACCTCACGACCCTGTGAACGGAGAACGACCTTCTCGGTCTTTTTGTTGTCAAGTTTAGCCATTACTTTTTCTTACCTCCCCTCGCGTACTGAGCTTTAACTCTCGGATCAACGAAAGCATAAAGAATATCAACTCCGAGAAGGACAATAACCGTAATTGTTGTCTGAAGAATGATACATCCGCAGGCTAGCGTTGTGTCACGGTTATTGATAGCATCAAGAAGAAGCTTACCAACTCCCGGATATGCGAATACCATTTCGATAACGGCTCCGCCACCGAAGGCTTTTGCAAGCTGTGTGCCATAGGTTGTGAGAATCGGAATCATTGCATTCTTAAGGGCATGCACGTTGATAACCTTTTTCTCCGGTACACCTTTTGCTCTTGCGGTACGAAGGTAATCCTGACGAAGTACGTCAAGCATTGCCGAACGCGTTGTACGTGTTGATGTAGCCATCATTCCGATTCCAAGTGTGATTGACGGAAGTACGATCGACTTTAAGTCTGTTCCGCCTGCTGTAGCCGGGAACCACTGAAGGTTTACGCAAAAAAGTACTATGAACATAAGTCCAAGCCAGAATGTTGGCATTGAAACTCCAAGAAGTGCAAATACCATTGCTGCATTGTCAGCGATAGAACCCTGATGTCTGGCTGAGAAGATACCAATCGGAAGTGAAAGACATACATTAACGAGTGTTGCTCCGATGGCAAGCTTAACTGTTGCAGGAAATCTTCTAAAGAATAATCTCAAAACGGGCTCATTGGAAATTGCGCTCTTTCCGAAATCACCACGGAAAAGTCCAAATAAATATTCAAAATATCGTACTAATAACGGTCTGTTAAGACCCATGCTTTCTCGAACAGCTTCAATCTGCTCGTTTGACATATCGGCTCCTGCTGTAATGATTGATACAACGTCGCCCTTTGCCAGATTCATTACACAGAATACAAGAAGCGATGCGCCTATGATAACAGGTATCAGCATCAGTATTCTTTTAACTATATAACGCCACATAAAAACTCCAAGTCTTATAAAAAATGCGGTGCCTCACAGGGTGTAAGGCACCGCCGGATAATAGAATTACTTCTCTATGGCTCTTACATTGTACATGTAATAACCTTCTGATGTGAACTGGTATCCTTCAACATTGTCTCTTGTAAGGTTTGAAAGATATCCGAAGAACATAGGAACAAGGTAGCAGTCTGCGTTAAGCTCGTCCTGAACCTGCTCGTAAAGCTCTGCTCTCTTAGCTGCATCGCCTTCTGCTGCTGCATCAGACATAAGCTTGTCAATCTTCTCGTTCTTGAAGTGAGCATAGTTAGAAGCACCATCAGATGTGATGAGCTTTCTTGAGAAGTCACCGAATGGAGACATTGTTGAATTCCATACGTACATCTCAAGTGTTCCTGCCTTACCAGCCTCATTCATTCCTGGAGAGTCTGTAAGTTCTACTTCACAGTTGATGCCGATAGCTGCAAGCTGTGCCTGTACTGTCTCAGCATAGAGTGAGTATGCGTTGATTGTTGTGAGCTTACATGTGAAGCCGTTCGGATATGCTGACTTAGCAAGATATTCCTTAGCCTTCTCTACGTTGTACTCATAGTTCTCTTCGAAGTTCTCTTTGTAACCGATTGTATCCGGGCACCACATTGATTTACATGTGAGACCGAAACCGTTGTTGATGATTTCAAGAGCCTCGTCCTTGTTGATAGCATATGCTACAGCCTTACGAACGTTGATATCCTTGAAATACTCACAGTTAGCATTCATTCCAACATAGTCACATGACCATGAAGCTGCTACTACAGGATTAAGTCCTTCAATCTTCTGATAGTTATAGAACTCTGCGTTGTTAGCGATACATCCGATATCAAGGTCGCCTGCCTGAACACCGAGCATACGTGCGTTCTGGTCAGCCATGTACTTGATTGTTATTGTCTCTGTCGGGTTGATTCCGTTCTCTTCCCAAACCCAAGACTCGTCAAATCTCTTAAACTTTGTATAGTCGTTAGCTACGAACTCATCAATCATCCATCCGCCTGTACCGATGCCGTATCCGATTTCCGGATCAGCTTCATTAGCTTCTCTGTTAAGGATTGAAGACTGGTTTGTACTCATCTGGAATGCGAAGTCCATGTTAGCCTTCTTAAGAGTATACTTAACTGTATAATCATCAATTACTTCGATTGTTTCGATCGGGTCTACCCATGCTGAAGTTGACTTTCCGAATTCCTTAGCACGCTCATATGTATAGAGGCAATCATCAGCTGTAAGCTCTTCACCGTTCTGGAACTTAATACCTTTTCTAAGATGGAATGTCCAGATCTGTCCGCCGTTCTCCTGCTCGAAGCTCTCTGCAAGTGAACCCTTGAGTTCTTTAGACTCAGGATCAAATATTGTCAATCTGTTAAAAATCATAAATCCGAGAATTTTCTGCATACCAGAACCTGTATCCTGCGGTCCTCTTGCTACATTTGCCTGGTGGTGTGCAATGACGATATCCTTCTTATATGTAAGAGTCTCGCCTTCAGCAGCTGTTGCTGCTTCCTTTGTTGCAACCTGATTTTCAATTACAGCCTTTGTTGTTGCTGCTTCTGTGGCTGCTGCCTGTGTCTCAGTTGTTGCAGGCTTTGATCCGCAGGCAACAAGGCCAAGGACCATGGCAGCTGCAAGCATGAGTGCCAGTACTTTTTTCATGTTTTTTCCTCCTTTTAAAACTGCATCCAGCGTCCGGATGCGCCAACAAGTTTTGTACCTTCATACTACTATTCCCAAAATCCGTAAGCAATATTCAAAACAATCCGATTATTAGCATTTTCGGAAATGGATTTTTTCGTGGTTAATATAAAAAAAAGGAAGCGTTTTTTTGACAAAAGGCGTTCCGAATTTAAGAATCGTAGAAAAATTGTGATAATCAACGGTGCAAAACTTCCGATTTTCGCAAAATGACATCCGAATTTGAGAATTGCCAATGGATTTTCGGGTGCTGGAATGATAAAGTTTAATTATCAAAAGACCAACGGAGACATTACCATGAAAAAAAACTCGCTATCTCTGTTCTGGAGATGCTTCATAACTTATATCATCAGCACTCTCATTTTTTTGAGTGTTCAAATGTATTCCTATTATAAAACCTCGTCGCTTTGGCAGGAGTCATACACCAAACAGGTGGAGGCTTCTCTTAAGACAAGTGCTGGACTCCTCTCCGATTCTCTTTACAGCTTCTATTACCTGCCTAAGGTAATGAATGTTTCGGATGACTATCATACCCTCTCCTATCTCCGTGAGGTCAATTCACCCGAGCATTCCCGTTTTCTGTCATTTAGCATTAATAGTCTCTACGACCAGCTTGAGTATTTTGAACCAGCAAGTGAAATCATCATAAACATGCGTCTTTCTGACATATGTATTTCACCATTCAGCTTCTATCTGAATTCAGAAAGTTGCTTTCCAAATTACACATATTCAAAGCTCGACATTGTTAAGCTTATCAAGGAAAAGGAGCCACATAACCACAGCCTTGAGATGTTTCCGTGCGACACCGTTTCAATAAGAAATAATACGGCGAAGGAATACTTCACTGTTGTATTAAAGGAATCCTCTTATACATTTACCTATGTCTTACTTATTAATAAAGAAAAACTGCTTGGTTATTTCCAGCTTGATTCACTTCCTGAGAATGTAACCTTTAAGCTCTACAAGAACAACGGCACCCTGCTTGACGAGTACCTTAATATTGACTCATCGCATAAAAATTACAATTCAAAATCAGAAAATTTCGTTACCATTAAGGCTGATATTCCTGTTGTTGGAGCAACTGCTGAAATAGGAATTCCGGAATCCTTCTTTAAAAATGTTACAAAGGAAGCCCAGCAGAATGTTTATACCGTAATCGTCATCAGTATTCTGATCGGATTACTGATAAGCATCATTTTCTCAAAGCTTAATGTCCAGCCCGTGCAAAACCTCATTAAGGCTCAGGACATCCCAGAGGAAAAGCGTTCAAACAACGAGCTTGTTACGATTTACAACTATCTTTCCGAGTCAAAGGCCCATAACAAGGCCATGAACGAACGAATTCTTTCGAACCTCATGATTAAGGCGTTCTCGGGTATTCCCCTTACTGACGAGGAGCATGAATATATGAGGACGCATACCGAAGTATTCTCACGCGAAACAAGAACTGCTGTTGCAAGGTTCAGAAATGTTCACGATGAAAGCGAATACCAGAGCATGATGCTCTTTGAATTCAGGGACAAGATGCCGGAAAGCTTCGTTATCGAGCCGCTAAACCGTCAGGAATTTGGTATTATAATGCCTGCTGATGAGGAATCAGTATTTGCATTAAAGAGATACATAGTTGAGATAAACAAACAGCTTCAGGATAAATGCAGGATCATATGTGGTGTCAGTGCCGCCTTTAATGGCACGCATGGCATGGCTGATGCAATTAAGCAGGCTCTTTTCAGCCTTCCAGAGGATGAGAATGACTTTGCAATCTTCAGTAAGGATACAAGCATTATTAACCAGTCACGCAACAAGCCTGATTTCAGGGATTTCCAGGCAGCGCTCTTTAGCTGGAACATAAAGGAAATCGATACGCTGCTTGTTGAGTTTGCAGATGCAGTAATAAAGGAAAATGCAACAACAGCACAGGAAACCTTCTATACTCTCCTCACCTTCATAAAGGACGCTGCAGATGCCGTCAATGTACCACAGGAATTCTTTGATGAGTGCAGATACGCAAGAAGCATCTCGGGAGATGCAAACATAAGGGCCTTTAAGGTTCTTGTCGAATATCTTTTTGAAAAGAAGGCTACGATACAGACTGATGAGAAGCTTCTTAGGAACAAGGAAATCGTGAGCTACGTCAACACGCATTTCGAGGATCCGCTTCTAAGTGCCTCGGTTCTTGCAGATATGCACAGCCTGTCGGAAAAGACCATTAACACTATTCTAAATGATGAAACAGGCATGAGCTTTGCCAATTACCTGACATCGGTACGTATGCAGAAGGCCGGTGAAATGCTGAGGGATACAAACCTCGAGGCAGTCGAAATTGCAGAGAAATGTGGTCTTTCAATAAGCACCTTCTACAGAAACTTTAAGAAGGCATACAAGATGACACCTGTCCAGTACAAAGCACAGTTCACAGAAAAGACTCCCCGTTAAGAGGAGTCTTTCTTCTTAGTTGTTTGGGCTTTTTTTGTTTTTTGTTTTTGATTTATGATTTACACCGTCATTACTTTTCGTATTGGTCTTACAAATCACATGTGAACTTAGTTTTGTGATTTCCATCTGCCTTTCAAAAAGTATGAACAGTGTCAAATCTTTTTATTCTTATCTTCGGTGTTATATCATTATCTCAATGAATCAAGCAGCTCAAGCCCCTTTTCAATGATGAGCTCTGCTGTTCCCATCTTGAATCTAGAGCTTCTTGCCTCATAGCCGCCGCCTTCGTAGCAGTCCTTCATCGGGAAGTAGCCTTCCTTCTGGTTTGTGTTGATAACAGGACATACCATCTTCCAGCCCTCAGCCTCCTTAAGGCCTCTTCCTACACCTGTGAAGCACTCACCAGGCATTCCGAAGATTGCAACGTCACCGATTGCAAATGCTGAAATAAGCATCGGGAATGACTCCGGGCCATGCTCATATCTTACAATTCTAGAAGCCTGTGCAACCATTGTTGTGAGCATCATTGCCTCATATGGAAGCTCTGCATCCCTTCCTGCAAGGTGAAGGTCATTGATTCTGTGGGCCTCTTCAACTGTGATGTCATCGATGTCAGAAGGCATCTGTGACGGAGCCTCAAATACGTTCTCTACATACTTTACGCTGTCAACGTCCATGTATTCAACCTTGTCAAATACCTGGAGAACTGCACCTGCAACAACCCTGCCCATGTATCTTGCATGACCATAGCCTCTTGATACGCCGTCAAAGTCATTGAACATGTCATTGAAGTCACCCTTCTTCGGGAATACGTTAACGTGGTTTACATCACCCTGAGCACCGTTAATGAAGAGGCACTTGCTTCCGTCAATTGCCTTCTCAACAGTCTGACGGAGGAATTTCGGCCAGTCAGCTGAAATCTTGTTTCCACCTACTACGTCTGGATGGCATCCGAAGTTAACGAGAACGATGTCATCATCCTCTCCTCTATTGAAGCGTACTACGTTTACCCTCTCATCTGTGTCGCCTGCGCTCTTTACGATGTCAGGATTATTTACACCAGGATTTGTCTTGATGGACCCGTCCTTCATTATATAACGGCGGATGAATGCGATATTCGGTGCATTTCCGACTGCAACGCCCATCTTACAATCCTTGAGGTCCTCAAGTGCAGCAACAGCTACATCTACTACCCTGTGTCCAAGGAATACGTCATACTCAAGCTGAAGCGGGTCTGTTGTTCCAGGATCAAGCTTCGGGCCTGTATGTGTATGTGTTACAGTAAGCATGATTGCTTCCCTTGGAAGACCTGTCTTTTCAGAAATCATGTCACGGTACTTGCCAAGGTACTGCTTGTCAAGACCACAGTGGTCGATGACAACGAGCACTGCCTTGTTTCCACCTGCCTCTACTGCAAGCGCATTAGCCTCAAGTGTATCAAGAACACCGTCAGCAATTCTTTCTACGAAATAGCCAGCAATATTAATACCCATCATTGGGGTAATGTCTACTCTTGCAAAGCCTGCCTTTAAATTGTTCATTTATTTTCCTCCCGTGTGACCATTTGTCACTTATTTTTCGTTTATATTTTACATAATAGTGCTTAATATCACAATAATCAATATGCAATTTGCATTATTATTTTCGGAAGTGTAATAATCATCGAAAATCATCTGCCTAATATTGATTTCAGCATTCTGATTACAGAAAAAACGCTTCTGCAAACCGAGAACCCGGGTTCGCAATGCTGGAAGCCACAATATAAAAAAGGCACCCTGACGGTAAATACCGCCTGAATGCCTTTACGTTTATTGTTTCTTTGGCCTTGAGCCTGCCTTAAACTTTGACTCCGTGCCGTTAAGAAGCCTCACTATGTTCGGGTAATGCATGAAGATAACCAGTATTCCCGCAAAGATTGCAAGTATCCTCATCGGAAGCGTGAGGTTAATGATAAATGCCATCACTACCGTTGTAAGTGCTGCAAGAATTGATGAGATTGAAACAATCTTTGTGATGAGTGCCGTTACTGCAAATACGATAATCATGGCCAGGAAGATTTTCCAGTCAATGAGAAATCCCACGCATGCTCCCGTGGATACTGCCTTTCCGCCCTTAAAATTAAAGTAGACCGGGAAGCAGTGGCCTATGAGACATGCAATACCAGCAGCACATTTTCCGGGGTCACCGAGAAGTCTCATTCCTATTTCCATTGCAATGGCACACTTAAGGAAATCACACAAAAATGTGAGAATTCCGGGTCCCCAGCCAAAGGTTCTAGCTATGTTTGTGGCACCCGCATTACCGCTTCCGTGCTTTCTTACATCGTCATGATAAACATACTTTGAAAGAATAATCGACATACTGAACGATCCGATCAGGTATGCAGCGGTTATTACAAGTAAATATTTAAGTATCAATTGATTATTCCTCCGGAAAGCAGCTTATTTGTCTGCTTTTTTCTTTCCGAGCTTGTTAAAGATAAATGCAAAAACAAGTCCGACTGCGATAGCCGCAACAAGATTGAATACAACTGTGAGCACGAATGTGATTACGAGTACGAATACATCGCTCTTTTTGTCCTCCTTACAAATCTTAAGGAATGGTCTCCACTGGCTCATGTTGTAGGCAACGATAAAGAGAATTGCGGCGATTGTCGGCATCGGAATCCATGCAGCATACGGCATGAGGATTACGAGAATAAGTGCGAGCACAATCGCATGAACCATACCTGCAACAGGTGTTGTTCCGCCGCTCTTTATGTTTGCAGCTGTTCTGGCAATGGCTCCCGTAGCGGGAATTCCGCCAAAGAGCGCTGAACCGATGTTACCGATACCCTGTGCAATAAGCTCTGTATCAGAGCGGTGCTTTGTTCCTGTCATCCCATCTGCAACAACACATGAAAGAAGTGACTCGATAGCTGCAAGCACTGCAATTGTGATGGCGTTTGGAAGAAGTCCTATAATAAGTGAACCGCTTATCTCAGGCATTACAAAGCTTGGAAGCTTATTGCTTATTGTATAAAGGTCTCCTATTGTGTTTACGGGGAGCTTAAGGAGCTTAACCATAAGGATTCCCACGATTACCGCGATAAGGCTTCCTGGTACAACCGATGAAATCTTAGGCCAGATGATAAGCACTGCGAGGCATACAAGTCCCACAAGGACTGCCATCATGTTGACAGTTCCGAAGTTTGCGATAACAGCCTTAAGCTTATCCATTGTCTCGATTGCAACAGTTCCCGCCGGATATGTAATACCGCAGAAGTCCTTAATCTGTCCGATTGCGATTGTTACCGCGATACCTGCAGTAAAGCCTGTTGTGATTGTGTGCGGGATGAACCTTATTAGTCCGCCGAGCTTAAATACGCCCATGAGCACGAGAAGGATTCCCGCCATGACTGTTGCAAGCGCGAGTCCGCTCATTCCCTTTGTGGCCACAATGCCCGCAACGATTGTTGCAAAGGCTGCCGTCGGTCCCGCAATCTGTACCGTGCTTCCACCGAGTGCAGAGATTAAAAAGCCTGCGATAATAGCAGTATAAAGACCCTGCTCCGGACCCACGCCCGATGCGAGCGCAAGTGCGATTGAAAGCGGAAGTGCACTGATTGCAACGATGATACCGGATACCACATCCTTAATGAGCTTACCCGCAGAGTAATCCTTAAGGGTGGTAAATAACATTGGTTTAAACATAAATACTTTTTGTCCTTTATTTGAGCTATATTAGTTTTTTTGTTTACTCCTCGAGAGCGCAGTTAAGGTCTTCCATTACCATGCAAAGATCGTCGATGGCCTGGTCTATGTACTCAGACTCTTCGTTTTCCTGAATGTCCTCAAGCTCGTTCTTATACTTGTCGAGTGTTTCCATGATGCATTCAATTGCCTTGATACTTACAGCCTTCATTTTTAAACCTCCTCATCATAAACTTAAAATATCTTAAATGGCATTATTGCCTTTAATTCGTTTTATCTTGAACTTCCGAGCATCTTGTAGTGGTGCTTCTTGTTCTCATACATCTTTCTGTCGGCAAGGCTTACCATATCCCTTATCGAAAGCTCGGGATAATCACGTCTTGCAACAGTTCCGTAGGAAACAGAGAGTCCGTCAATGTTCTCACCTGACCAGCCTGTCAGTGCCCTGTCAAACTCAAAGCATATCTCATCAAGCTTCTTTTCGTCACAGCTAATGAATACGACAAACTCATCACCGCCGAGACGGAAAATCTTGCCATCATTACCAAAGCTATCCTTAATACATTCCACTGCACCAAGAAGGAGCTCGTCTCCCGCTCCGTGTCCCTTTGAATCGTTAATGGCCTTAAGACCGTCAACGTCCATTGAAACAATCGTGAAGTCCTTCGGGATTCCCTTGTTAATGTATTCGCCTATCTCATTTTCATATGCGAGCCTGTTATAGCAGTTTGTAAGCGTGTCGGTGATAGCCTCGTTAAGGAGGTATTCCTCCTTACGCTTTTCACTTTCAATGACCTGTGTGGTGCATACAACGGTTTTAACTCCGTTTGCGTCTGAATCGATTGCGATAAATGACATTCTGATCCATCCGACATTTCTTCCTAGAAGGTCCTTTGATATTACCTTCTTGCCCTTTAACCTGTCGCGAAGCGTTGTGACATCAGCAAACTCAAGCCCCTCGTCAAGGTAAGCCTCGGACATTGTTGCATGCATGACCTGAAGCATTGTCTTATCGGCATCATGTCCCTTGTTCTTGTCCGAAATCTCAAGGACATTGTTAAAGGAGGAAAAAACCTCATATGTGTTTTCCACAAGGTTAATGTAATGCATGCTGTAATAGATGCCTGACATTGATTTAAGTATCTGGAGCTGTTCCTTCTGCCTGTTTTCGATAAAGAGCATGTTCTTAACGAGAAGAAGGAACGCCAGCACGGCGAGCACAACAAAGAGACATATTACTGCCATCGGTACTATTCCGTCAAGTACTATTCCGCCCATTCCCTGTGCCACGCAGATAATGAAGTCATCATTTTCGTAAAGCGTACAGAGGCTTCTTCTTCCATATACGCTGTAATGCGTGTGGTAAACCTCATTTTTGCGAATACTGCCAAATGAAATACCGAGGTCATCGAGATAGACTCCAAGTCTCCTGTTGTCTGCTCCGATAAGCTCCCTTGTGGAGGCATCTGCTACATAGGTCTTGACATTATCCACGACCGTCATTCCGTTTACGGTTTTAAGGATTTCATTCCTGTCAAAAACCTTTAGCTGGTTTATCATAACAGCACCAGTTCTCTTTGCATCCGTTTCAAAAACCGATATTATTACAGAAAAGGTAACGCCTATGAGCAGTACCGAAACAAGTATTAATTTTAATGCAATTGACCGAAAACGTACGTTTTCTGCATCGTTTTTCATTTTTAATTGCCTCCGGAATTTTTAAGAATATCTCCTATGGTCCTTTTAAGAACATCTACCTTAAACGGTTTTGCAACGTGTGCATTCATGCCCGCCTTCAGTGCATTTTCCTTATCCTCTTCAAACGCATTTGCTGTCATTGCTATTATCGGAATGGATGCCTTATCCTTATCGGAAAGCTGCCTGATGATTCCAGTTGCCTTGTAGCCGTCCATTTCAGGCATCTGGATATCCATGAGAATCAGGTCGTAATAACCAGCCTCAGCCTTCTGAACCATGTCAACGCACACGATTCCGTTTTCAGCACGCTCCGTCTCAAAGCCCGCTTCATTAAGCACTGCCATTGCAATCTCAGCATTGAGGTCATTATCCTCTGCGATTAGAAGCCTCCTGCCATTAAACACAGAGTCATCATACACTTCCTCGCTTCCTGACTCTGCCTCCGCATTTACATTTTCACCTGCAAGGCGTGCCGGTATTGTAATTGTGACGGTTGTTCCCTTTCCAGGCTCACTCTCAATCTCTATCTCACCATTCATGATGTCGAGAATCTTCTTTACAATCGGCATGCCAAGGCCTGTACCCGTAACCTTGCTTTCGGTACTCGTATGCTCCCTTGAAAATTCATCGAAGATATGCGGAAGGAAATCCTTTGACATTCCGATTCCCGTATCGACAACAGACGCACGGTATTTTGTATAGCCCTCTTTATCACCCGGAAGCTCCGATACATAAACATCAACCCTGCCTCCTGCCGGGGTGTAT
>JAUNDA010000015.1:10804-21089 GCA_030526295.1 Eubacteriales bacterium | reverse complement strand
TACTACCTGACGCATCTTCGTCGAATCCATGTAGACGAGCTTGTCATCTATATCGATGTGTCCCTTAAGCTTAATGTCCTTTCCCTTCATCTGGGAATCAAACAGAAGAAACATCTCATCACAGAAGGCCTTTACATTTGTAACATACTCATCGAGCTTTACCTTTCCGCTTTCGATCCTTGCCATCTCAAGGACGTTATTGATGAGCGAAAGCAGATATTCATTCGAGGTCTTTATCTTCTTAATGTAATCCGTAACCTTCTCCTTATCTTCAAGGTTCTTTTCGAGAAGGTCCGTAAAGCCGATGATTGCATTCATCGGTGTCCTTATGTCATGCGACATGCTGAAAAGGAAATCGGTCTTGGCCTTATTTGCATTTTCAGCGGCTATCATCATCTTTTCAAGCTCGTCATGGCTCTTCTTTAATTCCTCGTTAAGCCTGGAGGTTCTTCTCTGCGACTCGACTGCGACCATTTCCGCCCTCTTTGCCTTGTCATATGAAACAAGGATGACCATTGTCACAAGACCAAAGAAAATGACGAGAAGAAGAACTATCTGTATCGCATTCTGCCTGAAGAGTGTCTTAAACGAATATGTGGTATTCTCGCCGAGGTACTTATACTCAACCGAGGTAAGCTCACCCTTATTTATCGCATTGAGGCCCTGGTTAATGATGGACATAAGGCCAACGTTGCCCTTCTTAACGGCAACAGCCATGCCAAGGTCCTTTTCAAGCGGCATCTCCTCAAGCACCTCATAGGTACCGTTTAATGCACTGTATTTACGTGAGCTGTTATAAAGCGTACAGCCCGCAAGTCCGCTTAAAACAGCGTCAAGACATTGCTTCTGTGTGTCAAACTCAAGAACCGTACTGTCAGGGTAATTCTCCCTTACAAAAACCTCCTGCATCGACGAAGTCCTGTTTACCGCAATGATGTTAAGCTTTGAGGAGTCGAACTTTCCAGAATAAATTGCAGATATTGACGAACGTACAACTGCCTCCGACTCCATTATGTTGTTGCTCTCGGCATGCCATACGCTCTTCATTACAGGGAATGCCGCATCGATTTTTCCGTCCTCGAGTGCCCTTAGCATCTCGTTATAGGTCTTATAAGGAACAAATTCTATCGGTGCCCTGTCTGTTATGTCGAGCGCCTCCCCTATCATTCTCATTACATCGACAACGAGGCCTGTTGCATTGTCCTCGTCATCTGTTCCCGAAAACGGCAGATAGCTGTCAAAATATCCGACTACCAGTCTGTCATGGGTCTCAACCCACTCCTTACCGGCCTCAGAGAGGTTTGTGTTTGCTACATTAGTGCTGTAATACTTGCTCTTTAAATTCCTGTAAAAGTCAGGGTAGCTTTCGATAAGCCTCTTCATTGCGTCATTAAGCTCATCGAGGATTTCATCGGCACCCTTTCTTACCGCAATGTATGATTTAGTCTCCGATACCCTTACAAAGACCTCGAAGTTGAGATTATTGTTAATGTTATTTTCAGAGCCCATGAATGCGTCAATGCTTCCGTTCTCAAGAAGCGGTGTCATCGCATTGACATCCTCTACATATACGGGAACAGGCTCGATTCCAAGCTCCTCACAGTATGAAAGAAACTCATCGGACATGTTGTTACCGGAAATCAGTCCCACCTTCATTCCGTTAAGAATCTTCGGGTCTTTGTTTTTAAACTTTGAATTTCCCTTTTTAACAAATACCGAGTGGTATTCCTCGTCTATTGTAAGATCAGACCAGTTCATGTAAACCGCCCTGTCATCCCTCTTCGCAATTCCTGGGAAAATGTCGATTTCACCGCGCTTAAACTTTTCAAAAAGCTCCGACCACTCGCCGTATACATATTCGTATTTCCAGCCCTCGATGTTTGATATCTGGTGCAGGATTTCATACGCATAGCCGCTCTTTACGGCATTTTCGCTTGCACCCTCAAGAAAGAAGGCCGACTCGAAGAAAGCCACCCTCACGCTTCTTTCATTTGCTGCATACGAATTTACCGCAAGTCCTAAACTCACGGTCATTATTAGTATTGCCGTTATTATTAGTTTTTTAAGTCTCTTCATCATGCTGTCTTAAATCGGGCAAAAACTGTATAAAATATCAATGTAATTATATATTCGCTTATGGGCAATTACAAGCACCGTGCCCATATTTTGGTAAAAAATCGAGTAGGCTGTCTCCTACTCGATTTCGTTGCGCTGACATTCCGCACTTCGTGCTCCATGTTCTTGCGGGCATCATGTGAATTCCTGTGCAAGCACAAATTCACAGATACCCTTGTGCAACAAAAAAAGAAAAGGAAGGACATTTAATCCTTCCTTTAAGCTGAAAACGGGAATCGGACCCGTGACCTCGTCACTACCAATGACGCGCTCTACCGTCTGAGCTATTCCAGCCGACCATCGTAATATACCATAATCCCCCGGTTTACGCAAGGGTTATCGGGCAAGTCTGTCTATTTCGTCCAGTATTTCACTCCAGTTATGCACCCTCACGTAGCCTGCCGCCTCAGCATCAAACGACCTGTTGTAGGGTGCATCCATGAGGATGTGCTTATATTCACCGCCTGCATGGTTATGAAGTGCATCGTCAATCAGAACGTCTCCCTTAATGAGATGCTTGTTTGTCGTAACGATGACATTCTTCCACTTAAGGTACGGGAAATACTTAAAAAGGCAGTTGTCCATTCTCTCCCTAAGTCCCTGGTATGAGGCATTTGTTACGATATAAACCTCGTGTCCGTCATCGATAAGCTTCTTAAGTCCCTCGACAGCGCCCTCAATCGGCTTTACCTCGTCCCAGAAGCCCTTCTCCTGCTCAACGTTAAGAAGCTCCTCCTCGGGAATCCCCGGGAAAAACTGTCCCATTGCCCAGTCGGTGATGTCATCCCTCTTTTTATCAAGACCATATCTCTCATTAAGAAGGTCAAGCCACCTGTCGAGGAGATTTTCAATTGTGTCGTCCATGTCGACGAGAATTGTCAGCTTCCTCATGCGTTCTTCTTTGCATTAACCTTTGCCATGAACTTGTCGCCGTTAACGATGAAGCGCTCCTGGATTCCGCCGCCGATATGGCCGCACTCGTCCTTTGCCTCACACTTAAACACAAGTCTCCTGCCATCAACCTCGATGAGCTCTGTCTCAAAGAAAACATTCATTCCAACAGGTGTAGCTGCATCGTGTGTGATGTCGATCTTTGTGCCTACTGTTGTCATGCCCTCCTCAAGCTCAGGTGCCACGCTCTTTGCTGCTGTATATTCCATGAGTGCAATCATCCTTGGAGTTGCAAGTACGTCAAGGTTTCCGCTTAAAAGCGCACTTGCTGTATCTGTCATTGTGACCGTCATCTCATATGTTCCCTTAATTCCCTTTTCCATGTCTAATCCTCCTGTTTGTTATATTCGTTTTGCTGTAATGCACACCCACTCATTTTCGCGGATAACCTCAATGTCACCCCACGACGGGTTTGCCGCCATCACCTGCTTTACCTCATCCTCATAGATATCCATGATTCCTGATGTAATGAAGCGTCCGTCCTTTTTAATGAGCGTATCAACTACGCCTGGCTCCGAAAGGGCCTTTATTACGGGCGCTAGGATATTTGCAACAACTATGTCATATGGTCCCTGCTCCCTAACCCTAGAAAGCTCCTCTTCGCTTTCAAGTACATTGCAGGTGAATGCCGCTACATTAGTGATTTCATTCTTTTCGAGGTTTTCATTTACAACAGCCTCGCATCCAGGGTCCACGTCAACTGCGATGACCTCTCCTGCACCAAGCCTTGAAGCCGCCATTGCAAGTATTCCCGAGCCCGTACCGATGTCAAGCACCTTCATGCCGTCCCTGCAGTACTTTTTAATCATCGGGATGCAGAGCCTTGTCGTCTCATGACCGCCCGTACCAAATGCAGTACCAGGGTCAATCACGATCTTTTTAAGTTCCATTCCCTCATATTCTACTGGCACCTCAAGCCAGCTTGGGATAATTAGCACGTTATCGATGAGGATTGGCTTAAAGAATTCCTTCCAGTTGTCCCTCCAGTCGGTCTCCTCAGTCTCTCCGATTTCAATCGTGCCCTCTCCGATATCGGTATAAGCCCTCATTTCCTCGAGGTTTGCCCTGATATCGGTAATAAGCTGCTCAACCTCCTCATCCTTCCAGATGCGGTCATTAATCGTATAGCTGTCATCGACTGCCTTTGCATGTGTTTCACCTGCTCCGGCTCCGTTTACATCATTTCCCGTGGCACCATCCAAAGCCTTCTCATTCTCATCCTCAAGATGAATGAAAAAGCTTACCCTTGCCGAGCCGTCAAACTCGCCCATCTCGGGAAGTATGTCAATAAACTGGTTTGCGATATCCTCGTCAGATATCATCATATTGTCGTCTATCTCAACACCGCCGACACCCAGCTCATTAAGCATGAGGCTTATGATGTCCTCGGCCTCGATTGTTGTATTAATCGTAAATTTCTTCCACTTCATAAATGAATCTCTTTTTTAAATACCCAGGATGCTATGGCATTCGCCCATTTTTCCGTATAGAAGCAGTTGTAATCTCCCTTAAAATGCCTTGAATGTATAAATGACTCAAGTCCTATCAGGGGAAGGTACAACGGCCCTAGGATCAGTGACTGGACCGAGTGGCCGTATTCGTGGCAGAATAGCCTCTCGAGGTCATCCTTTCCCGTAAAGATAAAGAGACCAAGCGATACGCCGCCCCTGATTTTTTCGCTTTCAGTTGCCACCGTGCCCATCCGGCATTCGTGGCGGCATTTTGCGTAAACGAGGAAAATCACAGCCCCAATCAAAGTCTGTGGCAGTCCCCATGTACACTGAACTGCCACAAATAATACGTATTTAAGCCTCTTCCACAGCTTCTCCATCAAAGCAAATCTCTATAAGCTCCTTAATTCTCTCCTGATATCCGCAAAGATACAGGAATCCAAACAGTGCCTCAAGGCCTGTCGCCCTCTTATACTCGGATATCGTCGTATGCTTTGCCGAGGTCATTGCCTTTGAATTTCTGCCCCTTCTGTATACTCCCTCCTCGGTTTCACTAAGGTGCGGCAGAATCTTATCTACAAGCAACGACTGGTTCTTTGCATTAACAGTTGAAACGACACGCTTATTGATCTTGTCAATTCTCTTTGAGCCGTGCTGCAGGTAATAATTTCTTATCTCAAGCTCAAACACGGCATCGCCGATATATGCAAGCGTAAGCGAACTTATCTCATTAATTATGCTCTCTTCCACTTAACGCCCTCTCTTGTATCCTCAAGGATAATGCCCATCTGAAGAAGCTGTGCCCTGATTTCGTCGGCCCTTGCATAGTTCTTTGCCTTCTTAGCGGCTGTTCTCTCCTCGATAAGTGCCTCGATTTCGCTGTCAAGCGCCTCAGCCTTTCTGTCAGAGATTACTCCGAGCACGCCGTCGCAGAGTGTCTTGATAACACCGTGAATGTATGTAAGGAATGCCTTTGTGGTATTCTCGTTAGCTGTTGAGTTTGCGATACGAACGATCTCGTAAACGGCTGTTGAAGCATTGGCGGTGTTGTTATCATCCTCCATAGCCTCCTCGAAGGCCTTGATGAAGCCCTCAACCTGGGCCTTTGCATTAAGCTCGTCCTCTGTCATCTCCTCGCCTGCTGCTGTCTTCTCAAGTGCATAGAGCTTATCCGTGCAGTTAAGGATTCTCTCATATGAAGCCTTTGACTGGTCCATGATTTCCTTTGAGAAGTTAAGCGGCTGTCTGTACTGGGCACTAAGGATAAAGAGCCTTAATACCATCGGATCGTACTGTGCCGTGATGTCCCTTACTGTAAAGAAGTTACCGAGTGACTTTGACATCTTGAGACCGTTAATGTTAAGGAAGCCGTTATGCATCCAGTACTTTGAGAAGGTCTTGCCTGATGTGCACTCAGACTGTGCAATCTCGTTCTCATGGTGCGGGAAGATGAGGTCCTCTCCGCCTGCATGGATGTCGATTGTCTCGCCGAGGTACTTCTTACTCATAACAGAGCACTCAATATGCCAGCCTGGTCTTCCGTCGCACCACGGTGACGGCCATGAGGGCTCGCCCTCCTTCTTCGGCTTCCAGAGAACGAAGTCGTTAACGTTTCTCTTCTGCTCCTCACCTGTTACCTTTAAGTCACGAAGGCCTGACATCATCTCATCCATGTTCTTGTGGCTGAGTTTTCCGTAGTCCTTATCTGCCTCTACATTAAAATATACTGTTCCGTCATCAGCAACATAAGCAAAGCCCTTATCAACGAGTGTTGAAATCATGCTGATCATGCCGTCGATTTCCTCAGTAGCCTTCGGGTGTGTAGTTGCCTCCTTGACATTGAGGTCAGCCATGTCCTTCTTGCATTCCTTGATGTATCTCTCTGAGATAACGCTAGAATCAACGCCCTCTTCGTTTGCAGCCTTGATGATCTTGTCGTCTACGTCTGTAAAGTTTGAAACGTAGTTTACATCATAGCCCTTATACTCAAGGTAACGGCGGAATGCGTCAAAAACGATCATCGGCCTTGCATTTCCGATATGGATAAGGTTATAAACTGTCGGTCCGCATACATACATGCTTACCTTTCCCGGTTCAACTGTCTCAAGTTCAACCTTTCTTCTCTGCATTGTATCAAAAATCTTCATCTTAATTCTCCTCTATTATACAAACAGCATGTGCCGCGATTCCAAGTCCCTCTCCGGTAAAACCGAGGTGTTCCTCTGTTGTCGCCTTGACATTCACCCTGTCAATGGGGACATTAACGGCCTTTGCGATTTTTTCCCTCATTTCATCTATATATGGCCTTAATTTCGGTGCCTGTGCTATCACAGTCGCATCGATGTTTCCGACGCTAAAACATCGCTCACTTAAAAGGTTTGAAACCTTCCTTAAAAGCTCAATCGAGTCTGCCCCGCGGTAAGCATCGTCATTGTCAGGGAAATGAAGCCCGATGTCACCAAGTGCCGCAGCACCAAGCAGTGCATCCATGACTGCGTGTGTCAGTACATCGGCATCACTGTGGCCGAGCAGTCCCTTCTCGTAGGGTATGTTAACACCCCCGAGTATCAGTGCCCGGTTTTCAACAAGCTTATGTACATCATATCCGTGTCCGATTCTCATTATACAAGCATCCTCAAAGCGCCCTTAAGGCATCTCATTTCTATTTCCCTGTTCATACCGGCGTCTTCTCCGTCGATATGAGTTCTCTTTTCATCCTTTAGCCTGATCTTCACATACTCAGTGCTAAGGTGCGTGACATTTTTACTATCCACAAGGCCGTTCTTACCCTTTGCGAGGATAAGTGCCTTTATAAGTCCGAGCCTTCCAGGTGCATCAACTATGCACAGCTCGAGATTTCCGTCATCATAAACGGCATTCGGTGCAAACTTAAAGCCGCCTCCCTCAAACGGATGGTTATGGGCAGAAACAAAAAGAAGGTGTCCGTATTCCCTTATGCCATCCTTTGTCTCCACGGTTCCGGGGGTTGCCTTTGAACCAAAGAAGCATTTGACTCCGAGGATGAAATATGCCATCCATCCCATATGGAGCTTATTACACGCCTTTTTTACGGGACTGTTGTCCATCTCAAAGGCCGTAAGAGCATCAAAGCCCGTGCCCGCACTTACCGCAAACCTTCTCTCAACACCGTTAACGGTTAAAACGCCAATGTCTGTCGGTCTGACATTCTTACCCTCGAGTATGCTTATTGTATGCTCAAGGCTTTCATTATCAAAGCCAAAGGATCTTGAAAGGTCGTTTCCCGAGCCTCCTGGGATAAATCCGAAGTTGATTCCCGATTCAAGGTCGATACCATTAACAGACTCGTTTATTGTTCCGTCACCGCTTATCACGATAACCGAGGAGCCGTCGGTGAATTTCTTTCCCTTAGTAAGTTCAGAAGCCTTTTCTCTCGCATCACCCTTCTTCTGAGTAAAATACAGCTCGTAGGGTATGCCCTTTGATTTAAGGTACTCTTCTGTTCTTTGCCAGATGACCTGTCCATGGCCTCCGCCTGAGTTTGGGTTAACTATAAAGTAATTCATCGAGTGATGTGCTCCAGTATTTTTGTCCGTAGCCTTTTGTTCAAAAAGTTCTCAACGAAGTCTTTTGTCCAAAACATTTTTAAACGTTAGCTTTTATTCGTTTTGACATTATAACATAAAAGCGGCAAAATCCGAAATTCTTTACTTATCGAAAATGGAATAAATTTTCAAATTTAATAACCCACAGACATGTATGTGAGCCACAAAAATTTAAGTATCAAAAATCGAACAAAAAATATTATAACATAAAAAAAATAATTCTTGACATTTATTTAAAAGTTTTTTATACTACATAGGCACGTAAAAAGTGCTACGGGGTCATAGCTCAGCTGGGAGAGCACCTGCCTTACAAGCAGGGGGTCATAGGTTCGAGCCCTATTGGCCCCATATGGCGAGATAGCTCAGTTGGCTAGAGCATGCGGTTCATACCCGCAGTGTCGAGGGTTCAAATCCCCCTCTCGCTACTAGCTAAAAGGAACTTCATTTTGAAGTTCCTTTTTTCATGTCTTCTCTCAAAAAACACGCGGGCTTTTAACCGCGTGTCTTTTATTAATCCTCGTATTCATATGAAAGCTTGGCTATCACCTTGTGCGGGAGGCACACAATCGGGTCATCCGAAAGTGTGACGATGCCCTTCATGATGCATACCTGCTCGGGGCAGTTTGATTCGATGCATCTTAAACCAAAGCCGCTCTCCTCTTCTGTCTCGATTACCTCAAAGATGTTGTAGCCGTCATCCTCTGAGTCAATCTTAATCATCTCACCCTTCTTAAGCTCCTTTTCAAGAACTACCTGGCCATTCTCGGTAATAATAAGTGTCGAGCCAGGCTTTCTTGTAAGCTTCATGAAAAGAAGCATTCCTGCCGCTATTACGACAAGCGCTGCTACAAGGATGATACTGTATAGGTTTTTATTTTTCTTCTGCATAGCTGTGCTCCACCGTGATAATCACATCATAATTATCATTGATATCACGAAGCTCCTTCTTTATTTGTTCCGTTACATTCTTATTCTGCTCAGGTGTGTATGCAAACGGCACCACGAGGTCAAATACAACATTTTTCCTGCCGTGTGCAGCACTTACAACCCTTACGTCGTGACACTTTACCTTGGAATCTGCCACCCTGTCAACTGCCTCAATTACAGCCGCCCTGGCCCTCATCGTATCCTCATTTGTCACGTCTATTGGATCGGTATGTGTAACGAGAATGATTCCAAGCTTTTTAAAGCAGTCCTTTTCAATTCCGTCAAGCATGACATGCGACTCCTCAAGCCCCATTCTGTCAGATACCTCGACATGAATAGTGGCATAAGAATTACCCGGTCCGTAGTTATGAACTATTGTATCGTGTACTCCGAGCACATTTTCGTAGCCCATTACGAATTCTTCAAGCTGGCTGTTTAATCCGGGGTCAATGTTACCGCCGATGAGCGGACCTATTGTTCCGATGGCAATGTCAATACCACATTTAATGATAAGTACCGATACGATTACTCCGATGAAGCCGTCGATGTTAATTTTGAAGGCTGCAAATATCACAAGCGACATAATGGTTGCACCTGTTGAAATGCAGTCGTTTCGTGCATCGAGGCTTGTCGCAAGAAGCGTTCCCGAATTAATCTTCCTTCCAAGCTTTTTATTGAAGGCTGAAAGCCAGACCTTTGCAAGAATCGAAAGGACAAGCATCGCAACCGGGATGATGCTGAAATTAAGCTCCTCCGGATGGATTATCTTCATTACAGAGTCCTTAAAGATCGTAAGGCCCACCTCAAGAACGAGGAACGAAACGATTAATGCCGTAATGTACTCAAGTCTTCCGTGTCCGAACGGATGGTCTGCATCTGCCGGCTTTCCACTAAGCTTCGAGCCTGCCATTGTGACAACCGAAGAAGCCACATCGGAAAGGTTATTGAAGGCATCTGCAGTTACAGATACCGATGCCGTAACGGTTCCCACTATGAGCTTTGTGATAAAAAGCATTATGTTAACCACAACTCCCACAATTCCTGCAGTAACGCCATAAGCCGCCCTTACGCCCTGGTCCTGAATGTCATCGTGGTTTTTTATGAATTTCCTGATTATTAATTCTGTCATTAGTCTACCTTTTTCTTAATGTAGGCAGAAACCCACAGGCATGCCCGTGGGTATTCGTAATTGTTTTTTGTATAATTGTTATATGTACATATATGTATGTTCACATATGTATTTTCATATGCATGATT
>JAUNDA010000015.1:2458-10794 GCA_030526295.1 Eubacteriales bacterium | reverse complement strand
CGTACAAGTGCATTTTAGCATTCACGCTTTGATGTGTATTTTGCTCCTGCGTCTTTGCAAACACACACGCTTTTATCAGCTTCTCAGGAATGCGCTGAATGCCTTGTAGGTGTGGTAAATGTCAAGCTTTGATGTAAGCTCGTAAGGAGCATGCATTGAAAGCACCGGAACACCGAGGTCGATTGTGTCGACATCCATGTCTGCCACGAAGTGTGCGATTGTTCCGCCGCCGCCTGCATCAACCTTTCCAAGCTCGCCTGTCTGGTATACAACACCCTCGTTCTCGAGAATGCCGGCAATCCTTGCGATTGTCTCAGCTGAGGCATCGCTCGCGCTTGACTTGCCCCTTGCACCGGTATACTTTTCAAGAACAGGGCCGTAGCCGAGCTGGCAGTTGTTCTGCTTCTCGAATACGTCGCTAAACGTCGGGTCGTAGGCCGCACTTACGTCACTTGACACGCAAAGGGAGTTCCTGTACATGTCGCGAACCTTAACGCCCATCACATCGCAAAGGTCCTCACAGAAGTGGTGGAGGTACCATGATGACATTCCCGTGTTACCGTAGGAGCCGATTTCCTCCTTGTCAGTGATAACCGTAATGCTTGTATGCTCAGGCTCAGTTACGTCAAAGGCCGCCATAACCGCGCTGTATGCACAGCTTCGGTCGTCCTGACCGTATGCTGAAATCATTGAACGGTCAAAGCCGATGTCAACTGCCTTTTCCGCAGGAACCATCTCGATTTCGGCTGTCTCAAGATCCTGCTCCTTAATTCCGTATCTGTCGTTAAGGATGTATAAAACGGCAAGCTTAACCGGGTTCTTAACGCCCTCAGCCGCAAATGGAATGTTTCCTACGATGATGTTAAGCTCCTCGCCCTTTACACCCTCTGAAAGCTTTCTTTCATCCTGTGTCTTTGAAAGGTGCGGTAAAAGGTCAGAAATCATGAATCTCGGGTCCTTTGGCTCCTCACCGATTCTGATTTCAATCTTCTTTCCGTTCTTAAGCACTACAACTCCGTGCATTGCAAGAGGAAGTGCCGTCCACTGGTACTTTCTGATGCCGCCATAGTAATGTGTCTTGAGCAGTGCAAAGCCGTCCTTTTCCATCAAAGGTCTTCCCTTGAGGTCGAGTCTCGGGCAGTCGCCGTGTGCTATGTCAAAACGCACACCCTCGTCAAGCGGCTTTTTTCCGATTGTAGCAAGGATTACAGACTTTCCCCTGTTATTAAAGAAAATCTTATCGCCCTTTTTGAGCTTCTTCTTTGGGTCAAACTCCTTAAAGCCCCTCTCCTCTGCCATCATGAGGATTGTGTTAACTACCTCCCTCTCAGTCTTTGAAAGGTCGAGGAATTCCTTGTAATCCTCACAGAAGGCATCTGCCTTCTCGATATCCTCCGGGCATCTTATCGCGATATGCTCGGGCTTATACGCAAGCTCCTTCTCTATATCCTTGATTTCTTCCTGTGTCTTCATTACTGTTAATCTCCTGCATGTTTTTTGAAAATATCAAAGAACGAATCGATTGTCGATCCGCTTGTTCTTCTTAGCTGTTGCTCATTCCAGAACTTTTCCCTGAAGGCAATCTTATGAAGCTCCCTGTAGGGCTCCATTACTGCCTTGTATTCCTTTGAGTTGAGAGCTGTTATGATGCCCTCCTTTCGGCTCTTTACGGCTGCCTCGTCATAATCATCGACACACTTGATGATGTAATACATGTCACCCTGTGAAAGTATGTTCGATACCTGACCCTCCTCGAGCGTGAATGCCACCTTTTCAATGAGGTCGTTGTTTGTTCCCCTTGCAAGGCTCATCTCAATCTGCTCAAGCTCAGTATACCTTGATGCCATTGAATTAAAGCTCTGGTTGTCAATTTTTATCTTTTTTAGGATGGCCTTCGCCTTCTTTATGTCGGCTGTTCCGATAATCATTATCTTCATAACCCTGACCTCGGAGTCAGAGATGTCGACCTCGTTGGCACCGACGAGAAGTCTGGCCATTTTTGTTGCAATGTAGTAATCGGTATATACCTTAGTAACATCATCAGCTGAGCATCCGATGTATTCCCGATCGGCATCACTCATCATCCCAAGGTATTCCTCAGTCATCTGTCTGACATCGTCCCTCTCAAGGGATGTAAGCTCAACGCCCTTTTCCTTTGCGAGGATATTTAGAAGCTTAATCTCAGACATGAATTCCTGCACGTTCTGAACTATGAGCCTGTCGAGTGTCTCTCCCTTTTCGTTTATCTCGACCTTCCAGAGGTTCTTTGAGTATGCATTCTGGTACTTGTTTATCTCATTTGCAATGAGTATCATCGCCTGGGATTTTGTATACTCCTCGATGGCCTCCGTCTTATTCTCAAGCTCAATTCCCTTACACGCCGAAAGGCTGCATACGAGTATGCAGCTAAGTAGAAATACCATTATTCTTTTAATGCCTTTTCTAATATTCATCCGGCTTTATGAGGCCATTAATCACCTGGCCTCTGTTCTTTTTCTTTCCTTAACCTCACAGGCGAGCTTCTTCATTTCCCTTGCGTTAGTTAAAACGCTTTCGGTAATCTCAGCGCCTCCGAGAAGCCTTGCAAGCTCTCCTTCAGGCTCGTCGCCGTTAAGTCTTCTGATGCTTGTGACGTTCCTATCGTCCTCCTGCATTTTTTCAATGACGTAATGTGTATCAGCCATTGATGCAATCTGCGGAAGGTGGGTAATGCATATTACCTGGTGGTTAACACCGATAAGTGCAAGCTTCTCGGCAACCCTCTGTGCCGTTCTTCCTGAAATACCCGCGTCGATTTCGTCGAAAATGAGTGTCGGGATGTCGTCACTTTTGGCAAGCACAGTCTTAATGCTAAGCATTATTCTTGAAAGCTCACCACCCGATGCCACCTCATTAACTGGCTCTGGTCTCGCTCCCCTGTTAAGTGAAGCCTTGAGGCATACCCTGTCGGCTCCGTTTTCAGCTGGTGGCTTTTCACTAAACTCAAATTCAGCCTTAACGCTTTCAAAGCCAAGCTCGAGAAGCTCTGCTTCAAGTCTTTCGCAAAGTCCCTTTGAGCCGTCCCTTCTCTTTTTTGTAAGCCTGTCGCAGGCCTTTTTAAGATTATCCTCTGCCCTTTTAAGCTCTGCCTCAGCCTTAAGCTTATTCTCATCATAGTTATTAAGCTCGTTAAGTCGCTCAGCCTTTTTGTCTCTGTAGGCAAAGATATCCTCTACAGTCCTGCCATATTTATTCTCGAGCCCCCTTATGAGGTCGAGTCTTTCCTCTGTTTCACGAAGCGTACTCTCTGAAAGCTCCAGACCCGATACATAGGAGCTTATCTCCCTGAGTGCGTCGTTTAGGATGTCGGCGGCGTCATTAAGCTCGTCCCTGATACCCTTAAGGCCCTCGTCGTATCTAAGTGCCTCCTCAACGTACATAAGCGCACTGTCGGCATAGTTCTCGCTTAAGAGTCCGTGCGCCCTGTCCATGTATTCGATGATGTTTTTGGAATTGTTGAGCCTCTTGTAAAGAACCTCAAGCTCTTCCTCCTCACCCTCCTTTAGCTTTGCATTCTCGATTTCATCAATCTCATACCTGCAAAGCTCGGCCTCGTGCTCCTTTTTATATTCATCGAGGTTAAAGCCTGCGAGGTTTGCCTTTGCGGCCTTATAGCTCCTAAAGGCCTCTGCTACGTCTGCCTTTTCCTTCCTGATGTCACCCGCAAGGTATGCATCGAGGATTCCAAGGTGCTTCTCCTCGTCCATGAGTGTCTGGAACTCGTTTTGTCCGTAGACATCGATTAAAAGCGATGCAATCTCACGAAGCTGCGTAAGTGATACTGCCTCACCGTTAATTCTCGAAACACTTCTTCCAGGCGAAATCTTTCTCGATATTACTATCGTACCCTCTGAGGTATCGATGCCCATGGCCTCGATTTTTTCTTTCCTCGAGTCGTCGTCTATCGAGAAAACAAGCTCAATGTAGGCACTTTCTGCACCCTCCCTGATGACATCGGACTTTGCCTTGGCACCAAGGGCCAGCATACACGAGCCGATGATGACGGATTTACCTGCACCGGTTTCACCCGTCATTATGTTGAGGCCTTCCCTAAAGTTAACCTCGGCCTCCTTAATAAGCGCTATATCCCTTACATTAAGTTCAAGCAGCATAATTAATCCTCAATCAGTTTTGCAATGTTTTCTTCCACCACTACCGGGTTTTCACCTGTTATGATTGCTGCAAAAATCGTATCGTCACCGGCGATTGAGCCTGCGATACCTCCTATGTTCAGGTTATCGATTGCAGATGCAACTGCCATTGCCATACCGGAAACTGTCTTTATTACGAGCATGTTTCCAGAGGTCTGCATTGACAAAAAGCCGTCCCTTAAAATGTTTCTGAACTTCTTCTGCATGTCAACCATGCTTGAAACAGCCTTGTAATACTGCTTTCCGTCGCTTCCTGTAATCTTTGCGAGCATAAGTGCCTTCATATCCTTTGACACCGTACTCTGTGTTACGTCATAGCCCTCCATGAGAAGGTAATTCCTTAGCTCCTCCTGGTTTGATATGTTGTATTTTCCGATAAGCTCAAGTATCTTTTCTTTTCTGTCAGGTTTCATTATGGCTTACCTCCACCATTTTGTTAATGTAGCTGTCGTTCACCTCTATGAGGTCCTTTTCACCCTCAAGCGGCTTTCTGATGTAAATGAGATATTCGATGTTTCCCTCGGGTCCCCTTATCGGGCTAAAGGTAAGGCCTTTCACGATAAAGCCCATCTCCTTAATGAATGCGGCCGTGCTTCTCACAACCTCCTCATGAACCTTTTTGTCCCTTACGACACCCTTCTTTCCTACCTCTTCCCTTCCGGCCTCAAACTGCGGCTTAATGAGGCATACCATCTCGGCACCCTCCTTTAGAAGCGGCCACACCGGCGGAAGAACAAGCTTAAGTGAAATGAAGCTTACATCGACCGAGGCAAAATCAAGCATCTCCCCTCCGATCATTTCAGGGGTAATGTACCTGATGTTTGTCTTTTCCATGCAGACAACCCTGTCATCGTTTCTAAGCTTCCATGCGAGCTGTCCGTGTCCCACGTCAACGGCAAAAACCTTTGTTGCACCGCCCTGGAGCATACAGTCGGTAAAGCCACCCGTCGAGGCACCGATGTCCATGCAAACCTTTCCCGTAAGGTCAAGTCCGTATGTCTTCATGGCCTTTTCAAGCTTAAGGCCTCCCCTTGAAACATATTTAAGGGCAACACCCTTTACCTCAATCTGTGTTTCGGGTGTGTCGGGATATGTTGTTCCCGCCTTGTCCTCCTTCTGGCCGTTAACAAAAACTATTCCCGCCATAAGGAGAGCCTTTGCCTTTTCCCTTGATTCGGCATAGCCTCTTTCAAAGAGCATAAGGTCTATTCTTTTTTTAACTGTCTTTTCACTCATCAGCTTCTATTCTTTCAATGATGCTGTCGGAATCGATTCCAAGCATCATTCTTAACGAATCAATGTCTCCGTGCTCAACGTATCTGTCTGGCAGTGAAATGTTAAGCACCTCAACGTTTCTGTCTGTCTCAGAGGCGATTTTCCCAACCATAAGGCCCATACCGCCGTTAAGCACATTTTCCTCAAGTGTTATGATACGCCTGTGTGTTTGGCAAAGCCTCTTAACCATCTCCTCGTCAACGGGCTTTGCAAACCTTGCATTGACAAGCGTCCAGTCATGGCCGTTAACGCGCTCCTTTTCCATGATGTGCTCTGCAGTCGAAACCATGGAGCCAAGCGCAAAGAGCGCCGTATCACTGCCCTCATGAAGCATTTCGGCCTTACCAGTTTCAATCGGTGCATGGAACTCCTTAAGTCCCTCATATGCCTCGCCTCTCGGGTATCTGATTGCCACCGGGCCATCCATGCCAATCGCCTTTATGAGCATGCTCCTAAGCTCACTCGAGTTCTTTGGAGCCATTACCGTCATGTTCGGTATCATGCTCAGATATGATATGTCAAAGATTCCCTGGTGTGTTTCTCCGTCACTTCCTACAAGGCCCGCCCTGTCGATTGCAAAAACAACATGCAGGTTCTGGATACACACATCGTGAAGTATCTGGTCAAAGCCCCTTTGCATAAATGACGAGTAAACCGCCACCACGGGCTTAAGACCTCCTGCAGCCATTCCCGCCGCACTTGTAACGGCATGTTGCTCTGCTATTCCGACATCAAAGAACCTGTCGGGATATGCCTTTGCAAAGCCACTTAGTCCCGTACCGTCAGGCATTGCCGCAGTAACAGCAACGATTTTTTTATCCTCAGCTGCTAACTCCGTCAGGCACTCACCGAAATATGACGAATAGCTCTTCCTTGACTCGGTGATTCTTTTACCTGTTTCCCTGTCAAAGGGCTCCACGCCGTGGTACTTCTCGGGATGTTTTTCCGCATCCAAATAGCCGCGGCCCTTTTTCGTTATCACATGCACTATTACCGCATGGTTAACAGTAGCCGCCTCCTTAAAGGTCTTTGTAAGTTCATTAATGTTGTGGCCGTCAACAGGACCGAGGTATGTGATACCCATGTCCTCAAAGAACATTCCCGGCACAACCATCTGTTTGATTGAATCCTTGGCCCTCTTAAGTGTCTTTACGAGCTTGTCACCCTTTGTAAGCTTTTTTAGGTAATCCTCGACATTTCTCTTAAGAGCCGTATAGTTCTGGTCCGTACGAACCTTATTCAAATAGTTAGAAACACCGCCAACGTTATGGGAAATTGACATGTTGTTGTCGTTTAAGACGATAATGAAGTTCTTTTTCATCCTTGCGGCATTGTTAAGTCCCTCATATGCCATTCCACCGGTTAGCGAGCCGTCTCCTATCACCGAAATAACGCGGTGGTCCTCACCGAGAAGGTCCCTTGCCTGTGCAAGACCGAGTCCTGCTGAAATCGATGTTGACGAATGACCAGTGTCGAATGCGTCAAAGTCACTCTCCTCAGCCTTTGGGAATCCGCTTAAGCCTCCCTTTCTCCGAAGCGTCTTAAGTGCATCCTTTCTTCCAGAGAGAATCTTATGCGTATAGGCCTGGTGTCCAACGTCCCAGATAATCTTATCCTTAGGCGGGTCAAATGCCTTAAACAACGCAATGGTCAGCTCGACAACGCCAAGGTTTGACGCCAGATGTCCACCCGTTTCGCTCGTTACGTCGATGATGTATTCTCTTATTTCATGAGCCAGGCACTCAAGCTCCTTTTCAGTAAGGTGCTTTAGGTCCTCAGGCCCCTTTATGTTTTCAAGCATCAATTCTTACGGGTTACGAGATAGCTTAAAAGCTCCTCAAGGAACCCGTGTCCTCCAAGTTTTTTTACGATGTCGATTGCCTCTGCGGTATATGTCCTCACATCCTGCTCAGCCTGCTCCTTACCGTAGAAGGTAAGCCATGTGATTTTTCCGCACTCGGAGTCTGATCCGATTGGCTTTCCAAGCTCCTCCTCTGTGCTTTCGACATCAAGTATGTCATCCCTTATCTGGAATGCCATACCAATTGAAAGTGCACATTTCTCGAGTGCCTCGACCTCTTTTTCGTCAGCACCCGCAAGTATTGCACCAATCATGAAGGAAGCCTCAATGAGTGCTCCCGTTTTGTTTTTGTAAATATACTCAAGCTGCTTTCTTGTCGGCTTCTTGCCTGTAAGCTCAACATCGACTGTCTGGCCGCCTACCATTCCGAAGATTCCGCTCTTTGAGGCAAGAACCCTAACGGCATCCTTAAACCTCTTATCCTGTGCGGTACTCTTTGCGGCAGTCTCAAAGCTATAGAGCATGAGTGCATCGCCCGCAAGCGTACCCATGTCCTCTCCGTACTTTGCCCATGTACTCGGCTTTCCCCTTCTAAGTGTATCATTATCCATACACGGAAGGTCATCATGCACAAGGCTTGATGAATGAATCATCTCCATTGCAGCCATAAACGGTCCGATGCATGCCTCATCCTCCTCGCAAAGAAGTCTTCCGCTCTGCTTGCTGATGTCAGTGCTATCCGACTCAACCGGCGGGCACTTCTTTTCCTTAAGAGCCCTGATAAGCTCAAACGAAGCAAGCATCATCATCGGACGAAGCCTCTTTCCTCCGTTAATTACGGAATAATTTGAAGCCTCGAGTATTGTCTTCTGGTAGCCCTCCTCCTCAGGAAGGTATGAGCATACCACCTTGTTTGTATAATTCGAATAAAGATTAAGCTTAGCCTTAAAATCCATCAGTCTTCCTTCTTTCTCAAAACAGTAAGCTGTTTTTCAACCCTGTCGATTCCCTCAGTGGCTTCCTTTAAAAGCTCAATTCCTTTTTCGTAGAGCTTGAAGCTTTCCTCAAGC
>JAUNDA010000015.1:0-2448 GCA_030526295.1 Eubacteriales bacterium | reverse complement strand
GTTTTATCATCCTCCATCTCGCGGAGGATTCCCTCAAGCTTTTCAAAGCTTTCTTCAACCTTCATTTTGCTTCTCCTTTAGGATTTCAGTAACCGTACTTAAAATCTTTCCGTCGTTTAAATATGTAACTACGGTGCTTCCAGTGCTTACCTCGTCAACCGACCTGACAGCCTTATTGTTAACGGTAAGGTATCCGAAGCCTCCGCTTATTTTCTTAAGCGGGCTTCCAGCGTCAAGCCTTCCCGCAAGTGCCCTGAGATAATTCCTGGTAATTCCAAGCTTATGGTCAATCGCCCTCTCGATAAGCTTTTCGTAATTACCGAGCTTTTCCTTTAATCTTCTTACCTTTTCGGCGGGACTAAGGGAATTAAGCCTTGCCTCAAGTGTCCTCGTTCTTTCACGAAGCATTCTGAGCTTAATGTCCATAAGGCCGTCGAGCCTGTTCTCATAATATGCAAACTGCTCGTTTAATGCATAAAAATCAAAGTTTGCCAGCTCAGCCGCGGCACTTGGTGTCGGAGCGCGCAGGTCCGATACAAAATCGGCTATCGTAAAGTCAGTCTCGTGACCAACCGCACTGATAATAGGGGTATTCGCATTAAAAATCGCCTCTGCAACGATTTCCTCATTAAAGGCCCAGAGGTCCTCAATTGAACCACCGCCCCTTCCGACGATTATCGTGTCAAGTCCCATCGCGTCAAGCTCTGCAATAGCCGCAGCAATGTCAGCCGCAGCCGCCTCACCCTGCACAAGTGCCGGGCGGAGAATAAGCTCTACATAAGGATTTCGCCTCGTCGATACATTTACGATATCCCTAATCGCAGCTCCTGTTTCAGCCGTTACGATTCCGATTCTCTGTGCATACCTTGGAATCGGCTTTTTGTAGCCCTCATCGAAAAGCCCGCGCTCGCCAAGCTCCTCCTTAAGCCTTAAAAACCTTTCAAAGAGCTCGCCTTGACCGCTAAGGGAAGCGTTTCTAACATAGAGCTGGTATGTTCCGTTTTTCTCATAGACCTGCACCGAGCCTGTTGCCTCAATCTGCTGGCCGTCCTGCATACGGAACGTAAGCCTCTGACGGTTAGACTGGAACATCACGCAGTTAATCTGCGACAGGTCATCCTTAAGGGTAAAGTAAATATGACCCGCCGGATGGTATTTGCAGTTGCTTATCTCACCAGAAACAGTGACATTAGGCAGTACAAAATCACGTGCAAGCAGATTTTTAATGTAGTTATTAATCTGGTTAACTGAAAAAACAGCCATTTATCCGGCAATCTTTCCGAGGATGCCGTTGATGAATGAAGGAGCATCGTCGTTGCAGTATTCCTTTGCAAGGTTAACCGCCTCGTTGATGGCTACCTTTACAGGCACCTCATCGTCCTTTTCAATCTCATAAATTGCAAGGCGGAGGATGTTAAGCTCTGCCTTTCCGATTCTCTCAAGCTTCCAGCCTGTAGCCTTCTCTGCAATCTTCTTATCAAGCTCAGACTCCATGTCCTTAATCTCAAGGACCTTCTTAATGATCTCAGCTCTTTCAAAATCCTCAGCCTTTTCCTCTGCTGTCTCATCGAGGTACCTAATAATCAGGTCCCTCATATTTTCACCCTCATGGAAATCCAGGCTGAAAAGCACAAGGAATACCTCGTTTCTAATCTCGTGTCTTGTCATCTTAAGCCTCTAACTCTATTCCCTGAATGTGTACATTAACGCCTGTTACATTGAGTCCTGTCATGTCCTCGATCTGCGCCTTAACCTTCTCCCTTACCTTTTCCGAAACAACCGGAATATTTACGCCGTAGCCAAGGTTAAGGGAAAGGTCAACCTCAACATTCTTGTCATCGAGCTTAACCTCAACACCCTTTGAAAGGTTCTTGTAGCCGAGCTTGCTGATAACCTCACTTGTGAGATTTCCTGCCATGCTCTTTACTCCATCAATGTCCGTAGCCGCAAGACCTGCGATTGCTGCGATTGCATCAACAGAGATTTTTACACTGCTAGTTGTATCTATCATTTCAGACATTATTTGTGCCTCCTTTTTTCTGCATATAAATATACAGAGTAAAGTATACCACAAATCGCGTTATTGTTAAATGGTTATATTTTCTCTGATTTTATTAAGAATTGATTCAGATATGCCGTCAACGAGCATCAGCTCGTCGATTGAGCCGAAGGGACCGTTTATTTCACGGTATGTTATGATGGCACTGGCCCTTGCGTCGCCTATGCCGTTTAATGTCTTAAGTTCCTTTGCATCGGCACTGTTAATGTTAATGAGTCCCGACTGCACCTCGTCATATTTACTTACTGCCTCCGAAAGCCTGCCGCTTTCGATGGCCTTATCCATTTCCTCTTTGAGTGTCTGCCTCACGGCCTCGTTAATGATCTCCGTAAGCTCCTCGCGTTGCCTTTTGGTAAACGGTGTATCCTCACTAAGATATGCTCCAACAT